>JAFECN010000141.1 GCA_018242145.1 Pseudomonadota bacterium | reverse complement strand
GTCGCGAAGATCGGCGACGCTGAACAGTTCCGCCCGCAACCCGTCGTCGATGTCGTGATTGATGTAGGCGGTGTCATCGGCCAGGGCCGCAACCTGGGCCTCCAGCCCCGGCCAACTGTCGAGTTCAAGCGGCCATCGGGCGTTGAACGAAACGATCGGCCCGGGGACAGGCTTTTTGGCAGGGGTGATCGGCCCGTTGTGCTTGACCATGCCCTCCAGCGTTTCCCACGTCAGGTTCAAGCCGTCGAACTGAGCGTATCGATGCTCAAGCTGCGTCACCAGCTTCAAGGCATGGGCGTTGTGGTCGAAGCCCCCGAACGAGAGCGTCGCGGCATTCAGCGCCTCCTCGCCGGCGTGCCCGAACGGCGTATGCCCAAGGTCATGCGCCAACGCCACGGCCTCGGCGAGATCTTCGTCAAGCGCCAGCACCCGCGATATGGAACGCGCGATCTGTGCGACCTCCAGCGAATGCGTCAGCCGCGTGCGGTAATAGTCGCCTTCGTGCTGCACGAAGACCTGCGTTTTGTGCTTCAGCCGGCGGAAGGCCGCCGAATGGATGATCCGGTCGCGGTCTCGGCCGTAACAGGTGCGGGTGGGACTCTCCGCCTCCTCGTAAAAGCGTCCCCGGCTTTGCGCCGGGCGTGTCGCGAAGGCGGCCCGTTCGGCCGGCGGCTCGTAAAGTGGCGGCAAAAGCCTGCCCAAAGCCATGCTGGAAACCTCGATTCAACAGGCCTACATATACGCCATGACCGTGGAAGCCGCCTCCCCCGTGACCGTTTCGGCCAGAGCCGCCAAGCGGATTGCCGAAATCCTGAACGCCGAGACGCCGCCGGCGATGCTTCGCGTGGCGGTGACCGGCGGAGGTTGCTCGGGGTTCCAATACAATTTCACGATCGACGATGCGAAAATGGATGACGATCTGGTCCTGGCCCGCGACGGCGCGACGGTTCTGATCGACCCCATGTCGCTCGATTTCCTGAAGGGCGCAGAAATCGACTTCGTGGACGATCTCATCGGCGCCGCTTTCAAGATCAACAATCCCAACGCAACCTCCTCCTGCGGTTGCGGCACCAGTTTCTCGGTCTGACCGCTCGTGAAAATCGCAACCTGGAACGTGAATTCCATCCGCATCCGCGTGGACGCCGCCGTGGCGTGGCTCAAGGAGGCACAACCCGATGTCGTGGCGCTGCAGGAACTGAAATGCACCGACGACCAGTTCCCGAAGGAGCCGTTCGAGGCGCTCGGCTACAATTGCGCCGTACACGGACAAAAGACCTATAACGGCGTCGCCATCCTTTCCAAGCGGCCGATGGAAGACGTCACCCCGCGCCTGCCCGGCGGCGATGGCGACGATCACGCCCGCTATATCGAGGCCATCGTGCCCGGCGAGAAGGGCGTTGTGCGCATTGCCTCCATCTACGCCCCCAACGGCAACCCGATCGGAACCGACAAGTTCACCTACAAGCTCGGCTGGCTGGAACGGCTTCGCGCCCGCGCCGCGGCCATCCTGAAGCTGGAAGAACCGGCGGCGCTGATGGGCGACTACAACGTCATTCCCACGCCGGATGACGTGTACGACCCCAAAGCGTGGCTGAAGGACGCGCTCTTTCAACCGGAGTCACGCTCGGCGCTCAGGCGGATCGAGGCATTGGGCTACACCGATACGATCCGCGCCTGCCATGCCGAGCCGCATCTTTACACCTTCTGGGACTATCAGGCCGGCGCCTGGCAGAAGGATCACGGCATCCGCATCGACCACATCATGCTGTCGCCCCAAGCCGCGGACCATCTGAAGTCCAGCGGCATCGACAAGCATGTTCGCGGACGAGAGAAGCCGTCCGATCACGTTCCCGTCTGGTGCGAACTGGAAATTTGATCATGGTCCGCCTCGATCACATATCTTTGCCGGTCCGCGATTGGGAACGCTCGCGGGATTGGTATCGGGACAACCTAGGCTTCGACGTCGAATTCCAGATTCCGGAGCGGAAAACCGCCGCTATGAAAGATAGTGCCGACCTTACGATCTTTCTTTACGAGGGCGATGCAGTGCCCGCGCCCGGCATTGCCTTCACGATTCAGGTCGACGATGTGGACGCAAAGCATCGCGACTTGTCGGCGAAAGGCATCGCCTTCGTGCATCCGCCGCAGAAAGTCTTCTGGGGCTATGGCGCAGAACTCACCGATCCCGATGGCTACCGTCTTCAGCTTTGGGATGAGACGTCCATGAAGGAAAAAGGCGGCGGTTAGCGCCTATCGCAATTCCTCATTCGCATCTCGCTCGAACAGCGCCTCCAGCGAGGTGAGGTTCATGCCGTGCTTGAGCCAGTTGTAGGGCGTGAGATTCACCGCCTTGATCATCGTGCGCCAAACTTCGCCATCGGGATGAAGATCGAAATCCAGAACATTGATGCAGCCGGTATCCTGTTCAAACGCGCCGGTGGCATTGATCCCCGCACCGCACGCCCAACTCAACAGCAGGCGGTTGATGCCTTCATGCGCCACGACAAGCGCCGTGTGCCAGTCGGGTTTGCGCAAGAGGTTGCGGACCGACGCCAGCGCGCGCGCCTGCGCCACCGCCGCCGGCTCCGCGCCCTCAATGGCGCGGTCGCCCGGCGCGGTGACGCCTTCATTCGAGAAGTGGCCGCGCATCAGTTCGATCAACTCCGCGCGGCTGTTCACCTTTGGAAACCTGCCGTTGCCGCGCTCGACAAGACCTTCGTCGATCTCAAGCTGCGGCGGGCGCTTCTGGGCCGCCAGCACATGAGACGCCGTTTCGTGTGTGCGCGGGTATCCCGAGCACACGGCTTTATCGAAAACAACCCGCGATAGCGCAACGCCGGCCGCCTCCGCCTGCAGGCGTCCGCGCGTCGTGAGCGGCACGACATTCACGCCACCGGAAGCCACCACATGCCGGGCGAGGTAATCCACATGGCCATGACGCATCAGATAGATGCGGCGGCGCGATGCCGTTCCGGGAAGCGCACTCATGTCTCAGAACGCACTCGCGGATTGCAGCGCTTCGATGTCGCCTTTCGAGAAGCCCCAGGCTGCCAGCGATCCGGCATTGTCGACCGGCGCCACGGGCCGCACGTCCGGGGAGGTCCGCGAAAAGCGCGGCGCGGGCGCAGGCTGTGTCACGCCGTCGACTTCGACAAAGGTTTTGCGGGCGGCATTGTGCGGGTGCTTCGGCGCTTCCGAGAGCGACAGCACCGGCGCATAGCACACATCGCTGCCCAACATGATCGCGTCCCATTCGTCGCGCGTCTTGGTCTTGATGACGGCGGCGAGTTTTTCCTTCAGCGCCGGCCACGCATTGCGATCCATCTGCGCGGTAAACGCCGGATCGGTGATGCCCGTCTTTTCCATCAGTTCCTTATAGAACTGCGGCTCGATCGAGCCGAGGGCGACGAACTTGCCGTCTTTCGTCTCATAGGTGTCATAGAAATGCGCGCCGGAGTCGAGCATGTTGGAACCGCGCTTGTCCTGCCAGAAGCCGGATGCGCTCATGCCGTAGAACATCGTCATCAACGATGCCGCGCCGTCCGTCATCGCGGTATCCACGACCTGACCTTTGCCGGACCGCTGCGCCTCGATGATGCCGCAGGCAATACCGAAGGCGAGATAAAGCGCGCCGCCGCCGAAGTCGCCGACGAGGTTGAGCGGCGGCACCGGCTTGTGGCCGGTATTGCCGATGGCGTGGAGCGCACCGCTGAGCGCGATGTAGTTGATGTCGTGACCTGCGGCATGCGACAGCGGCCCCGTCTGCCCCCAGCCGGTCATGCGGCCATAGACGAGCTTGGGGTTTCGCTTCAGGCAAACATCCGGCCCCAGTCCCAAGCGCTCCATCACGCCGGGCCGGAATCCTTCGATGATGGCGTCCGCTTTATCGACGAGTTTCAACGCCGCTTCGATCGCCTCGGGCTTCTTCAGATCGAGCGCCACGGTCTTGCGGCCGCGCAGATAGATTTCCATCTGCGACGGCGCGCGGCCGCCCTTGCGATCGATGCGGATCACGTCGGCGCCCATGTCCGCGAACAGCATGGCGGCGAATGGGCCGGGGCCGATGCCTGCGAATTCCACGATGCGAATGCCTGCCAGCGGACCCATCTTTCGTTCCTCATCTCAATTGTGCCGTATTTCCCTCTTAGCTCCCGCAGCGGGGGCAGGTAAACAGAGGCGAACGATGTTGCGGCGCGTATTCGCAATTTTGGCAACGAGCGGAATTCTTGTTCTCGCGGCCACCGGCTTTGCCGCTGCGGCAAGCCCAAAGATCGTTTACAAGGTGGACAGCGTCGCCGCTTCCATCAAGCACAACAAGCTCACCATCATCGCCGCGGGCGCCGTTTCGACCGGCGGCTGGAGCAATGCCCGCCTGCGCTTGAAGTCACACAAGCCGGAAGGCGGCGTTTTGGAATATGAACTCGTCGCCACGCCGCCCGCGCCGGATGCGATGGTGGTTCAGGCCTTGATCCCGGTCAGAGCAACGCTCTCGGCGAAGCTGCCGCCCTATGGCGTCACCCAGATCAAGGTCGATACGGAAACGAACAGCGAAGTCTGCGACATCAGACGCTAAAGCGATTGCGCCTCGTCCACGGTGAATAGCGAGCCGGTTATCGCGCGCGAGGCATCGGATGCTAGAAGCAGCAGAGTCGAGTCCAGATCTTCGGCCTGTTGCAGGCGGCGCTTCGGGAAAGACTGAACCTGCGCTTTGCCCTTCGCCGTTTCGAACCATTCCCGATTGAGTTCGGTTTCGATGAACCCGGGACAGATGGCATTCACATTGATGTCGTACCGCGCCCATTCCCGCGCCAGGCACTGCGTCATCATCGCCAATCCCGCTTTCGAGATGCAGTAGGGCGCAGATCCGGGCAGCACACGGAACGCCGTGATCGAAGCGATATTGATGATGCGGCCGCCCTTGCCGCGCCTGATCATGCGGCGGCCGATATCCTGCGCAAGCAGGAACGGCGCGCGAAGATTTGTTGCCATCACCAGATCGAAATCCGGCGCGGAAATGTCGGCGACGGGTCCGTTGGCGCTCATGCCGGCGTTGTTCAGAAGAATATCGACGGGACCCAAGGCTTCTTCGGCTCGATCGATGACAGGGCCGATCTGCGCTGCGTCCGTCACATCGAGCACGATATCGGCGCACCTGCCGCCATCCCTCTCGATTTCCTTTCGAAGCGCGGCCAGCCGGTCTGCCCGGCGGCCCGAAATCGCGACCGCCGCGCCCGCCGCCGCAAGCACCTTCGCAAAATGACGCCCCAATCCGCTGGTCGTGCCGGTCACGAATGCAACGCGGCCCTTCAAATCCATCTGCATGCGAGAGTTCCAATTCTTCCGGTTCGATCGTGTGAATTCGTCTTCCCGGCGTCAATGCGCTTTGCGAGGCCCATGCCTTTCCGCTACCGTGACGGCATGCAGATCGACATCGTCTCCGACACCGTTTGTCCGTGGTGCTTCATCGGGAAACGCCGCCTCGAAAAAGCGCTCGCGCAGCGCCCCGAGATCGCGTTCGACATCCGCTGGCGCGCCTTCCGCCTCGATCCGACCATTCCACCGGAAGGCGTGGACCGCAAGGAATACATGCGCGCCAAGTTCGGCGACAATCCGAACCGGCAGGCGATGCAGGACGCGCTCAAGCAAGCGGGCGAAAACGAGGGCATCGCCTTCGCGTTCGACCGCATCGCACGCTCGCCGAACACGCTGGACTCCCACCGGCTCATCCGCTGGTCCGCGACCGCCGGGGTGCAGAACGATGTGGTCGAGCGGCTCTTCGAAGCCTATTTCGAAGAGGGCCGCGACATCGGCAATCCGGATGTTCTGGTCGAAATCGCATCCGAAGCGGGAATGGACTCCGCAACCGTCGCGGACCTTCTCGAAAACGGCGCCGACCGCAGCCTGATCGAGAACGAAGACGCCCTCGCCCACCGGCTCGGCATATCCGGCGTCCCGACCTTCATCTTCCAGAACAAATACGCGATCTCCGGCGCTTACGATCCCGAACAGCTTGTCCGTGTGATCGACACCGTCACCGAGGAAATGGAAAAGGCGGCGGAAGCCACCGGGGACGAGCCTTAGGCCGCAGCCTTGATGACGCGATTGCGGCCTTCGCGCTTGGCACGATAGAGCGCCTGATCGGCCCGGTGCAGAAGGCTTTCCGCGTTGTCGCCTTCGCTCTGCGCCGATGCAATTCCGATGCTGATTGTCACGTTCAGCGTATTCGGCGCACGGCTGATTTCGAACGGCGTGGTTTCGACACTGTGCCGAAGGCGTTCCGCGATCGTGCAGGCAAAGTCGATATCGGTATCCGGCATCACCACCACGAATTCCTCACCGCCATACCGGCAGGCCAGATCGATGCCGCGAATGTTGGCGGAGATGCGGTTGGCGAATTCGCGCAGCACTTCATCGCCAATGTCGTGACCGTGCGTGTCGTTGACCGACTTGAAGTGGTCGATGTCCATAATCAGGAACGCCAGCGGCTTGCCCGACTTCTGCGCACTCAGGATCAGGTTATCCAGATGCCGCGCCATGTAGCGGCGATTGTGCAGACCCGTAAGCTGATCGGTGATCGCCATTTCCAGGCTGAGCTGCACATTGTGGCGCAACCGGTCCTGATAGTTCTTCTTGCGAAGCTGGGTGCGGACGCGCGCGATCAACTCGTTCTTGTCCACCGGGCGCGTGAGATAATCGTTCACGCCCATTTCCAGCGCCTGATTGAGCTTGCGCTTGTCGCCGTCGCTGACCAGCACAAGGATCGGCACATTGCGGCCTTCCGGCAGGGAGCGAAGCTGCGAGCACAGACGCAAGCCATCGAAACCGCGAAGCCCCAGGCTCACGACGATCAAATCGAAATCGCCGCCGCGCACGCGCACCAGCGCCTCTTCGAAGCTGTCCGCCGCCGCCACTTCGTTGGCGGGCGTCAAGGCCGACATGAACCACTGAACCGATTCCGGCCGGTCTTCGATGATGAGAATGCGGCCCGCGGGCGCATTGTCGATCAGCGTTTGCGCCGGGTCGATCAAACCCATGCTCTGACCGGTGGTCTCGCGCATGCGAAGCTCGTCGGTCATCATCTTGAGGCGCACAAGACTGCGGACGCGCGCGAACAGCGCGGCATCGTCCACCGGCTTGGTCAGAAAATCGTCGGCGCCGGCATCCAGTCCGGCAACCCGGTCGCTGGGCTGGTCGAGCGCGGTGACCATGACCACCGGCACATGCGCGGTTTTCGGATTGCCTTTGATGCGGCGGGCAACTTCGAAGCCGTCCATGCCCGGCATCATCACGTCCAGAAGGATGATGTCCGGATCGCACTCTTCGACCTTGGCCAGAGCCTCAACGCCGTTGAACGCGGTGACGACCTCGAAATACTCGGCCGTCAGCTTGGCCTCGAGCAGCTTTACGTTCGAGAGGATATCGTCGACGACGAGAACGCGGGCTGTCATGGCGTTCTCTTATCCAATGAAGCGGCGAACCGTATCCAAGAAGCTCACGACGGAGATCGGCTTGGAGATATAGGCCTCGCAACCGCCCTGACGGATCACTTCCTCGTCGCCCTTCATCGCGAAGGCGGTGACGGCGACAACCGGAATCTGCTTCAGTGTATCGTCTTCCTTGAGCCATTTTGTGACTTCGAGGCCGGACACTTCCGGAAGCTGGATGTCCATCAGAATGAGATCGGGGTGATGCTCGCGCGCGATGTCGAGCGCCTCCATGCCGTCCTTGGTCTGGAGAATGTTGTAGCCATTGGCGTCCAGCAGGTCGTGGAAGAGCTTCATATTCAGCTCATTGTCCTCCACGATCAGGACCGTTTTCGTAGTGGCATCCATCTTCTGATTCTCCGCGGCCCGCGCCCAACCGGTTTTTTTCGGGAAAATCCCGATAGACTCATTCCGGCCCCTGGCTTCCGCTAGTATTAGGTCGGATGTCTTAACGCTCCCTTGACGATGCCAGCCAAAGTGACCTCCAAAACCGCCGAAATCCTGGCCCTGAAAGGCTTGGCTTTCCTTGCGAATTCCGATGGCCCGCTGGACCGGTTCATGGCCCTTTCCGGCGCGGGCGCAGACGATCTGCGCGACAGGGCCGGGGAACCGGAATTCCTGGCGGCGGTCATGGATTTTCTCATGTCGGATGAAGACCTTCTGATGGCCTTTTGCGACGAAGCATCAATCGATCCCAGGGATGTCCAGATGGCGCGCATGGCGCTTCCCGGCGCATGACACGCATGTTTCACACCCATCCG
>JAFECN010000140.1 GCA_018242145.1 Pseudomonadota bacterium | reverse complement strand
GCACCGCCTGGGATGAAGTCATGGACATCAATCTGGGCGGCTGTTTCAACATGTGCAAGGCGGTGTGGGACGGGATGCTGGAGCGCGGCTTCGGCCGCGTCGTGAACATCGGCTCGATCAACGGTCAGGCCGGGCAATATGGCCAGGTGAACTATGCCGCCGCCAAATCCGGCATTCACGGCTTCACCAAGGCCCTGTCGCAGGAAGGCGCCGCCAAGGGCATCACCGTCAATGCCATCGCCCCTGGCTATATCGACACCGACATGGTGGCCGCCGTGCCCCAGCCGGTGCTGGACAAGATCATCGCCAAGATCCCCGTCGGCCGCCTCGGCAAGGCGGGCGAGATCGCCCGCGGCGTGATGTTCCTGGTGGCGGACGACGCCGGCTTCATCACCGGCTCCACCATCTCCATCAATGGCGGCCAGCATATGTATTGAGGCTTGTTTCAAACGCGGTTGTCATGGCCCGCCGGAGTGCGGGCCACCCAGTTGAAACCTTGCGAACTGTTGACCAGGAAGGCGTCAGCGTCTTCTTCTGCGCGATAGGGTGAAGACGTCACCTGGGTGGCCCGCACTCCGGCGGGCCATGACATTGAAGAGGTTGCACCTGTCGCCCGCGATCAAAGCGCTCGAAGCACGATCTCTCACCTGCATTCGTGGAAACCGCCTGGTCTTCCGCGATGTGGGATTCCGCGTCGAGGCGGGGCAGATGCTGTCGCTGGAGGGGCCGAACGGCGCGGGCAAATCGTCGCTTCTGCGCATGGTCGCGGGGTTTCTAAAGCCCGCTTCCGGCGCGATCGTCCTGAACGGCGGCGAAGGGCTGGACGATGAAGAACGCGGCCGCTGCGCCGGTTGGCTCGGCCATCACGACGCCGCCAAGCCGCAGCTTAGTCCGCGCGAGACGCTGCAGTTTTTCGCCGCGCTCTATCGCATCGCCGCCGATGTCGATGCGGCGCTCGATGAGGTTGGTCTGGGCAAGGCCCGCGATCTTCCTTCGCAATATCTTTCCGCCGGCCAGAAGAAACGGCTTTCTCTCGCAAGGCTGAAATTGTCGCGCCGTTCCCTTTGGCTTCTCGATGAGCCGCTCGCGGCGCTGGACAGCGCGGGCAAAACGCTCGCGGCGCAGATCGTCGCCGCGCATTGCGCCGCGGGCGGCATCGCGATTGCCGCCACGCATGAACCGCTCGGCCTCGATAGCGCGCGGCTGGTGCTGGCATGAGTCCCTTTTCCGCCGTCCTCTTCCGCGACATGCGGCTCGCCACCCGCGCCGGCGGCAGCGCGGCCCTGGCGCTCGCATTCTTTGCCGCAGTCGCAACACTGGTGCCGCTGGGCGTCGGCAGCGACCTGCGCCTTCTATCGCGCATCGCTGGCGGCGTGCTCTGGATCGCGGCGGTGCTGGCGGCCCTGCTTTCGCTGGACCGTCTTTTTCAATCCGATTTCGACGACGGCTCGCTCGACATCATCGCGCTCTCGCCGCTGTCGCTGGAAGCGATGTCCTTCGCCAAGCTGCTGGCGCATTGGCTTGTCACCGGATTGCCGCTGACCTTGCTGTCGCCCTTGCTCGGGCTGCTGTTCGGATTGCCCGGTGAAGGCTATGGCCCGCTGATGGCGTCGCTTGCCATCGGCACGCCCGCCGTCTCCGCCATCGGCGCCATTGGCGCGGCGCTGACCCTTTCCATCCGCCGGGGCGGCCTGATCCTGCCCTTCATCGTGCTGCCGCTCCTGTCCCCGGCCGTAATCTTTGGCGCCGGGGCCGTGCTGGGTGCGCTGGACGGCCTGTCCAACGGCGCATTCTGGCTGCTCGGCGCGTTTTCGCTGGTGGCCGTGCTGCTCGCGCCCTTTGCCGCCGCCGGAGCCGTGCGGCTCAACCTCGCAGGATGATCGCCATGCTTGCCGCAACCGGGACGAAGGACTAGGAGCGGCAGCGATGGCCTCGATCTTCGAATTCGCCAATCCCAAGCGTTTCATGACCTTGAGCGGCGCGATCCTGCCGTGGCTCACGGTCATATGCGTCTTGTCGCTGGCGGCCGGTCTGTATCTCGGCTTTGCCGCGCCGCCGGATTATCAGCAGGGCACGACGGTGAAGATCATGTTCATCCATGTCCCCGCCGCCTGGGTCGCGATGATGTGCTACGGCCTGATGGCCATCGCATCGTTGCTGGGCCTGGTGAACCGTCACCCGCTCGCCGACGTCGCCGCGAAAACCGCCGCGCCGCTCGGCGCGATGTTCACGGCGCTGGCGCTCATCACCGGATCGCTCTGGGGCAAGCCGATGTGGGGCGCCTATTGGGTGTGGGATGCGCGGCTGACGTCCTTCCTGCTGCTGCTGTTCCTCTATCTGGGTTACATCGCGCTCTGGAACGCGATCGAGGACGAAACCCGCGCCGCCCGCGTCACCGCGATCCTCGCGCTGGTGGGCGTCGTGAATCTTCCCATCATCGAATTTTCCGTCGAGTGGTGGAATACACTGCATCAGGGCGAGAGCATCATCCGCAGCGGCGGCCCGCTCATCGCCGGTGTATTCCTGTGGCCGCTGGGGCTGATGGCCGTGGGCTATACGACGCTGTTCTTCACGCTCTGGATGATCCGCATCCGCACCGAAATCCTCGAACGCCGCGCACGGGCGTTGATGCTGGAGGCGGCGTGATGGAAAGCTTCTTTGCGATGGGCAAATACGCGGCCTATGTCTGGCCCGCCTATGGCGTGAGCTTGCTGGGGCTTGGATTGGCCGTCGTTTTCACCATGTCGGCCTATGCGCGCGCCAAGCGGCAGCTCAAGGCCTTGGAAGCCGGCGAATGAAGCGGCTGATCTACATCGTTCCGGCGCTGGTCTTCGTGGGCATCGCCGTGTTCTTCTTCGCAGGCCTTCGCGAACGCGAACAGGTCGCGCCGGATGTGCTGCCGTCCGTCCTGATCGGAAAGCCCGCCCCCGACACGAAGCTTCCCGCGCTCGACGCACAGGCCAAGGCCTTCACACCGGCGGATCTGCGCGCGGGCCATGTCTCCATCGTCAACGTGTTTGCCTCCTGGTGCGCGCCTTGCCGCGAGGAAGCCCCCGCGCTGCGCGCACTCGCCCAGCTCAAGGGCGTGGCGCTCTACGGCATGGTGCAGAAGGACACGGCGCAGAAAGCGCGCGCCTTCCTCAACGATGTCGGCAATCCCTATTCCCGCATCGATCTGGATGCGGATGGCCGGGCCTCCATCGAATGGGGCGTTTATGGCGTGCCGGAGACGTTCATCGTGGATCGCAACGGCATTGTCCGGTTGCGCTATGCCGGTCCCATCACAGCAGATGCACTGGCGAACACGATCCTGCCGGCCATCGAGAGCGCCCAGGGCCCGTCCTGAGCCCGTCTTAAGACTTTGCCAACCATGATCTGCGAGCTTTGGCGCCATGCAGATCGCTTCCGCCAGCCTCCTCGCAGCGCAGCAGGCCCGTCCGCAGGCGGCGCCGCAGCGCATGGCCGCGAAACCACAGGCCGACGATCTGTTCGAGCCGCTCTTCGGCAAGCCCGAGATGAAGGCCGCGCCCGCTACGCCATCCACGCAGAATGATGCGCCGACGCAATTCGCGCGGCCGGGCTCGCAGATCGATATTCGAGTCTAGATATAGAGGTCAGGGACGCGGACGGCGGATCAATTTGCGCCGTGGCTTCTCCATGCCGTTTGCGAAGGTTCCCGCTGCGGAAGCGATCGTCGCCAGCGATTTCACGAAACGTCCGCGCTCGGCGGCCGGGAGCGCTTCCAGAAGCGCACGCTCGGCGCGATCCGAGGCGGCGCGGGCGGATTTCAGGGCTTTGCGCCCCAAAGGTGTGATCGCCACCGCATTCGCGCGGGCGTCTTCTTCCGTGCGCTCGCGGGAGAGTAGGCCGCGGTCCAGCATCCGGCGCACCATTTCCGCCAGGGTCGAGCGGTCGATATTCGTCATTTCGACCAGCGCCGTCTGGCTCACGCCGTCATTGTGTTCCAGTGCCACCAGAACCATGAATTGCTGGCGCGTCAGGTCGCGGCCGTTGGTTTCCCGCGCATAGAGATCGCCGAACAATTGCTGGCAACGCCGCATCAGATAGGAAGGTGCTTCTTCAAGCCCAAAGCCGCCATTCGCCTTGCGCTGCACCTTCGAAGTCATTGAGTCACCCCAGAATTTTCAAAAAACATGCGTGCAGCGCACGACAAGCCAACGCAGTTTGTTATTTTTTTACGCCCGAGGAACGCCGAGGCATCCGGCACTGCATTCGCCCGCGTTTCCCCTCACGGTCGTTGAACATTAGACACAGGACGATGCGCCGACAACTGTTTCGTATCGCCAACGATCACACCGCGACAAATTTTTTTTCTGCTTTCATGCCTTGCGGCAATTCGGCAGATTTGTCAGCGCGATGCCAGAACGAGACAAGACCTTTCCGCCGTCACCCGGCCCGAACTTTGTTCGGCGCGTTCCCGAGGGCGATACGCATGAGCGCCATGTCTGCGCGCAATGCGCGTTTATCCATTACGTCAATCCGAAGATCGTTGTCGGCGCGGTGGTGACGAAAGGCGAGCGCATCCTGTTGTGCCGCCGCGCGATCGAACCGCGAAAGAATTTCTGGACGCTGCCCGCCGGTTATCTTGAAGAACATGAGACGCCGCAGGACGGCGCAATGCGCGAGGCGCGCGAGGAAGCGAACGCGCGGATCGCGATCGATACGCTGCTCGCGGTGTATGCGGTGCCGCATATCAGTCAGGTGCATCTGATGTATCGCGCCACGTTGGCGGATGAAGCGTATTCGGCCGGCCCGGAAAGCCTCGACGTTCGGCTCTTCGCTTGGGGTGACATCCCGTGGGATGAGCTTGCGTTTCCCAGCGTGAAATGGGCGCTGGACCACTGGAAAGAAAGCAAGGATTTGAAAGGGTTTAGCCCTTTCACCAACCCGATCTGGACGCCCGGCCCGCGACCCTAGGCTTCCGGCGGTTCCTCGATCTGGTGCTTCATCACCAGCGGCGTCTGCGCCAATGCGAACAGCAGTATCAGCGGAATGATCGCCCACACTTTGAAATCGACCCAGATGTCGGTGGAGAAATTGCGCCAGATGATCTCGTTGAGCGCGGCGAGCGCGAGCGCGAAAAAGCCCCAGCGCCATGTCAGCCGCCGCCAGCCGACATCATCCAGTTCAAAGGCCTGCGCAAACACCGCCTTGATGAACAATCGATTGAACGCCAGCCCGCCGAGCAACAACAGACCGAAGGTGGCGTAAAGAACGGTAGGCTTCATTTTGATGAAGGTGTCGTTCCGCAAATAGAGCGTCAGCCCGCCGAACACCATGACGATGATCGCTGTCACAAGCGGCATCGGGGAAATCTTCCGGGTGCGGGCGTAACCAATTCCCAGCGAGGTGAGGGTTGCGGCCATGAACACCGCGGTTGCCTCGAAGATGCCCCCGAACTTGAACGCGATGAAGAAGAGGAGCAGCGGTCCCAGATCCATCGCCAGTTTTATGAGCGGCGACGGGTTGTTTTTCGACGCTTCGCTCATGACGCACCCGTCAGCGCATTGGCGAAGGCTTGCGCATCAAAGGGTTGCAGGTCGGTCGCAGCCTCGCCTACGCCGATGAAATGCACGGGCAATCCGAATTTCTCCGCCAGCGCCACGATGATGCCGCCCTTGGCGGTGCCGTCGAGTTTCGTCATCACCAGCCCGGTCAGCGGGACCGTGGCCTTGAACGCCTCGACCTGCGACAGCGCGTTCTGGCCTGTCGTGGCATCGAGGACCAGAAGCGTCGCATGCGGCGCCGAGGGGTCGAGTTTGCGGATCACCCGGACGATCTTCTCAAGTTCGCTCATCAGGCCGGTCTTGTTCTGCAACCGGCCCGCCGTGTCGATCAGAACCGTGTCGGCGCCGGTTTTACGGGCCTGCTCGATGGCATCGAAGGCGAGGCCCGCCGCATCGCTGCCCGCCGCCCGCGCCACCACTTCGGAATGGGTGCGCTGGCCCCAGACCTGAAGCTGCTCGATGGCGGCGGCGCGAAAGGTGTCACCGGCGGCCAGCAGAACCTTGTGGCCCTGATCCGTCAGGCGCTTGGCGATCTTGCCGATGGTGGTGGTCTTGCCCGTGCCGTTCACGCCCGCGACGAGAATGACGAAAGGCGTTTTGGCTTTGTCGATGGTCAGCGGCTTTTCAACCTTCTTCAGCACCTTGCCGATTTCCGCCGAAAGCAGATCGCGCACTTCCTTGGTGGAGATCAGCGCATCGTGACGGCCATTGGCCACTTCGCCCGCCATCTTGGACGCAAAGGCCGCGCCGAGATCGGCGCGGATCAGCGCGTCCTCGAATTCGGCGATGGTTTCCTTGTCCAGCTTCCGCTGGGTGAAGACCCCGGTCAGGCTGTCCGAAAGCCCCGCGGTGCTGCGCGACAAGCCCGATTTCAGCCGCTCGAAGAATGTCTCCGGCGGCGGTGCTTCTCCGAACTCTCTCATGGAATGGCTTCTGCGATCAGATGGGTTGGCGTTGCGGCCGTGATGCGAACGCGGACGATCTCGCCCGGTTGCGCGCCGCCGTCAAATTGCGCCTGCGCGAAACAGGCCGTGCGGCCAAGGCCGGGCTTTTCGACAAGAAGAGCCTGCTCGCTGCCGATGCGGGACGAAAGATGCACCGCCAAAGCCGCATCGCCCTTCGCACGAAGGCGGGCCGCGCGGTCCTTCACCACATCGCGCGCCACCTGCGGCATGCGCGCGGCGGGCGTGCCCTTGCGCGGGCTGAACGGAAAGACGTGAAGGTAGGAAAGCCCCGCATCGTCGATCAGCGCGCGGGTATTCTCGAACATCGCATCGGTTTCGGTCGGGAAGCCCGCGATCAGATCGGCGCCAAAGGCCGCATCGGGCCGCACGCGCCGCACCTCGTTGCAGAACGCAATCGTATCGGCACGTCCATGACGGCGCTTCATGCGCTTCAGGATCATGTCGTCGCCCGATTGCGCGGAGAGATGGAAATGCGGCATCAGCCGCTCTTCCTCCGCGATGGCGCGCAGCAATTCGTCATCGGCCTCGATGGAATCGATGGACGACAGCCGCAGCCGTTTCAGCTCCGGCACCAGCTTCAGGATCTTGCGCACCAGCGCGCCCAGGCTCGGCGTGCCCGGCAGGTCGTGGCCATAGGAGGTGAGGTCCACCCCGGTCAGGACAATCTCGGGGAAACCCGCTTCGGTCAGCCGCCGCGCCTCGGCCACCACTTCGCCGAGGCCCACGCTGCGCGAATTTCCGCGGCCATAGGGAATGATGCAGAAGGTGCAGCGATGATCGCAGCCGTTCTGCACCTGCAGGAAGGCGCGGGCGCGCCCGTCGAAACTGTCGATCATCTGCGAGGCGGTTTCGCGCACCGACATGATGTCGTTCACGCGCACACGCTCGTTGATGAAATAGTTCTTCGCCTCCAGCTTCTCGGCATTGCCGAGCACCAGATCGACTTCGTCCATGCCGGAATAGGTTTCCGGCTCGGTCTGCGCCGCGCAGCCGGTCACGATGATCCGCGCGGCTGGGTTTTCACGCCGCGCCTTGCGGATCGCCTGCCGCGACTGGCGCACGGCCTCGGCCGTCACCGCGCAGGTGTTGAAGATGATCGCATTGGAGAGCCCCGCTTCGCCCACGCGCGCGCGCATCGCCTCGCTCTCATAGGCATTCAATCGGCAGCCGAAGGTGACGATCTCGGTCATGACGCGAGCGCCGCCAGATCGACCTCGCCGCGATAGGCGCGCGCCCACGGGCCGGTCATCAGAACCGGATGGCCTTCGCCCGCCCATTCGATGGTCAGTGTTCCGCCGTCGAGAACGACATCGACCTTGTGGCCCGCCAGCCCGCGCCGGTACGCGGCCACCATCGTCGCGCAGGCGCCGGTGCCGCACGCCATGGTGATGCCCGCGCCGCGTTCCCACACGCGCATGCGCAGGCGGTCCTTGTCGATGAGCGACACGAACTCGACATTGGTGCGCTCGGGAAAGAGCGGATGATGTTCGATCTTCGGCCCCAATTCCGAAACCGGCGCGTGCTCGGCATCCGGCACGAACAACACGACATGCGGATTGCCGACATTCACCGCCGTGGCGATGGTGAGCGGATAAAAATCGCTGCCGTCGATCTTGATGGGAAACGACAGCGTGTCGGTTTCCCGCGCCATCGGAATCTCGCGCCAGCCGAAACGCGGCACGCCCATGTCGATGGTGACAAGATCGCCCTGCGCGGTGCAGGCGAGCGGCCCGCCTTGGGTTTGAAGCGTAATGGCGTTCGCGTTTTTCTCGTCCATCAGAACGCGCGCGATGCAGCGTGCGGCGTTGCCGCAATTTTCCACTTCGCCGCCGTCCGAATTGTAGATGCGCATGAACGCATCCGCGCCATTCGTCGCAGGCTCGATCACGATCACCTGATCGCAACCGATGCCGAAGCGCCGGTCGGCGATGGCGCGCGCGGTTGCAGCGTCGAGCGCAAGCGTTTGATTCCGCGCGTCGAAAACGGCGAAGTCGTTGCCCAGCCCGTGCATTTTCAAAAATGGCGTCATTTGGGCGCTATATAAGCGCTGGGCCGCCCCGGAGCCAGTGGCTTGACTCACCCCGGCAAATTTTCAAAAAGCGCCTTCGCAAGAGGCAAAAAGCGGAGTTCCGCGCAATGCAGTTCAGCAGGATGGTTCTGGGCGTGATGCTCGCAGGCGCAGTTGCGGGCGGTTGGACGGCGATGGACAGCGCGAAGACGCACCACAAGAAAACGAAGGCCGCCGCCGAAGCCACGGACACCGATCCCAATCTCTGGCTTTCCGATATCCATGGCGCCAAGGCCGTCGCCTGGGCGAAGGAGCAGACGGACAAGACGCTTGCCAAGCTGAAGAGCGATCCGAACTATCAGCGCGATTACGATTCCCTTCTCAAAATTCTGAACGCCAACGACCGCATTGCCATGGGCAATCTCGACCACGGCGATGTCTTCAATTTCTGGCAGGACGCGCAGCATGTGCGCGGCTTGTGGCGCAAGACCACCATCGCGGATTATGCCAAACCCGATCCCAAATGGGATGTGTTGCTGGACGTCGATGCGCTCGACAAGACAGAAGGTAAGCCATGGGTGTTCCAGGGCGCCGATTGCGCGCCGGGTTTCAAGCGCTGCCTGTTGCGCCTGTCGCCGGGCGGCAGCGACGCTTCCGTCGTGCGCGAATACGATCCCGTGGCGAAGAAATTCTTCGCCGATGGCTTCACGCTGGCCGTCGCCAAGTCGGATGCGACCTATGTCGATGCCGACACGATCCTGTTCGGCACCGATTTCGGTCCCGGCACGATGACCAAATCCAGCTATCCGCGCATCGTGAAGATCTGGCATCGCGGCCAGCCCATCAGCGCGGCCAGGACCGTCTATGAAGCGAAGGACACCGACATCGCGGCGCGTCCCGTTGTCTTCCGTGGGCCTTACGGCACCATCGCGCTCATCGAGCGCGGCGTGACCTTCTTCACCAATGAATTCTTCTATGTCATGCCGGACGGCACGACGATGAAGCTGCCCCTGCCGCTGGGCGCAGACGTCAAGGGCGTCACCGACGGCAATCTCATCTTCACGCTGCGCAACGCCTGGACGCCGGAAGGCGGCAAGGAAATCCCGCAGGGTTCGCTGGTGGCTTTCCCGGTGAAGCCCTTCGTCATGCAGAAGATGCTGCCCGTCTATCATGTGCTCTACACGCCGGACGCGCACAGCACGATTGAAGACGTCTCGCCCGGCCGCGATGCCGTCTATGCCGCGATCTTCCACAATGTCATGGGCACCATCCACGAATTCCGCCCGGCCAAAGACGGCGCGTGGAGCGATGTGAAGCTCAAGATGCCCGAAGGCGGCTCGACGCATATCGTCTCGACGAACGATTGGGGTCCGCAAGCCTATTTCAGCTTCGAAAGCTTCCTGAAGCCGGTCAGCATCTTCGCCTATGACGGCAAGAACGATCCCAAAGAGATCAAGTCCGAGCCCGCGCGCTTCGACGCCGGCAAGATGGTGTCCGAGCAGTTCTGGGCAACCTCGAAGGACGGCACGAAGATCCCGTATTTCTATATCCATCCCAAGAACCTGAAAGGCCCCGCGCCGACCATCCTCTATTCCTATGGCGGCTTCGAGTTGTCGCTGGAGCCTTGGTACTGGAACGACGGCCACCGCCCCATCGCGCCTTACGATCCGTGGTTCTCCAAGGGCGGCGCGATCGTCGTCGCCAACATCCGCGGCGGCGGCGAGTTCGGCCCGGCCTGGCATCAGGCCGCGATGAAGGAAAAGCATCAGCACGCCTTCGACGATTTCGAAGCGGTCGCGGCCGACATCGCCCATCGCGGGTTCGCCGCGCCGAAGCAGATCGGCATCGTCGGTGCGTCCAATGGCGGATTGCTGGTGTCCACCACGATGGTCCAGCGTCCCGATCTCATCGGCGCGGTGGTCTGCCAGCGCCCCTTGATCGACATGCTGCGCTACACGCAGTTCGGCGCGGGCGCGTCGTGGGTGGATGAGTATGGCGATCCGGCGATCCCGGCGGAGCGCGCCTACATTGCGAAATACTCGCCTTATGAGAACCTCAAAGCCGGCGTGAAATACCCGCCGGTGCTGTTCATCACCGAGACGAGCGACGACCGCGTCACGCCGATCTGGGCGCGCATGATGGCCGCCAAGATGGAGAAGATGGGCGGTCAGGACGTGATGTTCTACGAGTCCCCCGAAGGCGGCCACGGCCCCGGCTCGACCCATGCCGAAGAGGCGGAATACTGGGCGCTGTCCTACACCTATCTCGGCCAGAAGCTGGGCCTGACGGGTACCGGCGCGCCGAAATCCGCGGCGCATTGAAGATCAGAAGGCGTCTCCATCGAATTTCGGCAAGGCAGGATCGTCGGAATACCAGCCAGCGCGCGAGGCCCAATGCGCATGGCAGGCGGGTTTCTCATCGGGATCGCTGTCCAATGATCCCGCAGGCACGATCACGCGCTTTCCGCTGCGGGTAAGGCGCGGCATCGGCGCGCCGCATGTTTTGCAGAAGGCGCTTGAAAAGCTGCGTGCCGTCGGAAGGTCGTAGCGCTGCACGTTCTGTTGGCCCGCGAGCCAGCGCAGCGCGTCCGGCGCGACGATGGCATTGGAAGCGTGTGGCGTTCCGGTTGTTTTGCGGCAGCGGGAACAATGGCAATAGAGGAATTTGTCGAAGGGCAGGCGGACCGCGTAACGGATGGCACCGCAAAGACAGCTTCCCTGGATTTCCATAATCGCTTCCCGGCAAGGAATTGCCCGGTTTTCTTAGCGTTTGACCTTGCCCCGTCCAATGGCCTAAAACCCCCGCCGTTCCGGAAAGCCTTTAAGACTTTCCGGTCTTGGGCTCGGCCCAAGATCGCCCCCAGACAGCGCAGGTGCGCCCTCTGGGGCGTTTGGCGCTTGTTTTTCCTCCCCCGTTTACGGGGGAGGAGGCGAACGAAGTGAGCAGGAGGGGGATGCCGCGCGACGGCCCCCTCCACTTCGCTCGCAGTGCTCGCTCAGTACCTCCCCCGTAAACGGGGGAGGAAAATTGGAGTCTCGATGTTCGACAGTTTGCAGCAGCGCCTCGGCGCCACATTCGACAAGCTACGCGGGCGCGGCGCGCTTACCGAAGCCGATGTCGATGCGGGCCTTGCCGATATCCGAACGGCCCTGATCGAGGCCGATGTCGCGCTGCCGGTCGTCAAGGAGTTCATCGACAAGGTTCGCCCCAAGGCCGTCGGCGAGGGCGTCATCCGCTCGGTCACGCCGGGCCAGCAGATCGTCAAGATCGTCCATGACCAGTTGGTTGAGACGCTGGGCACGGAAAATTCCACGCTCGATCTCGGCTCGCCGCCCGCGCCCATCCTGATGGTCGGCCTGCAGGGCTCCGGCAAGACCACGACCTCGGCCAAGCTCGCGCTGATGCTGCAGACCCGCGAGAAGAAGCGCGTGCTGATGGCCTCGCTCGATACGCAGCGCCCCGCCGCGATGGAGCAATTGAAAGTTCTCGGCGAGCAGGCGGGCGTGCCCACGCTGCCGATCATCGCCGGGCAAGGGCCGCTCGAAATCGCCAAGCGCGCGATGGCCTCGGCGAAAGTCGGTGGCTATGACGTTCTCATCCTCGACACCGCCGGCCGCCAGCACATCGACGACCAGTTGATGACCGAGGTCGCGCAGGTCAAAGCGCAGACCGGCCCGCACGAGACCTTGCTCGTCGCGGATTCGCTCACCGGCCAGGACGCGGTGAACATCGCCAAGTCGTTCAACGAGCGCGTCGCCATCTCCGGCATCATTCTCACCCGCGCCGACGGCGATGCACGCGGGGGCGCGGCGCTCTCCATGCGCGCCGTCACCGGTGCGCCGATCAAGTTCCTCGGCGTCGGCGAAAAGCTGGACGCCCTCGAAGCCTTCCATCCCGCGCGCGTCGCGGGCCGCATCCTCGACATGGGCGATGTGGTCAGCCTGGTGGAGAAGGCGGCGGAGAGGCTCGACAAGGAAAAGGCCGAGAAGCTCGCCCGGAAAATGAAGAAAGGCGAGTTCGACATGAACGATCTCGCCGAGCAACTGAAGCAGATGAAGAAGCTGGGCGGCATGTCCGGCGTGCTCGCCATGCTGCCGGGCGTGGGCAAGATGAAGGATCAACTCTCCGCCGCCGGCGTGGACGACAAGATCCTCGTGCGCCAGGAAGCCGTCATCTCCTCGATGACCAAGCAGGAGCGCGCCAATCCGGATGTCATCAACGGCTCGCGGCGCAAGCGCATCGCCGCCGGCGCGGGCGTCGAGGTGAGCGAGGTCAACAAGCTCCTCAAGATGCACCGGCAGATGTCGGACATGATGAAGAAGATGAACAAGGGCGGGCGCGCCATGCAGGGCCTCTCCGCGCTGTTCGGTGGCGGCGGCGGAATGCCGCCCATGCCGCCGGGTCTTCCCAAGCGCTGATGTGGTTTCAACGGTTCAACAGGTTCAACGAAGGAAAGTAAGAGCAATGTCTTTGAAGATCAGAATGGCGCGCGGCGGCACCAAGAAGCGCCCGCATTACTCCATCGTCGTGGCGGATTCCCATTCCCCGCGCGACGGCCGCTTCATCCAGAAGATCGGCTATCACAACCCGCTTCTGCCGAAGGATCATGCCGACCGCCTGAAGCTCGACGTCGACGTCGCCAAGGAATGGCTGAAGAAGGGTGCCCGCCCGTCCGACCGCGTGCATCGCTTCCTCGCCGAGGCGGGCGTGCTGCAGCCGCTCAAGAAGAGCAATCCCGAAAAGGCCAAGCCGAAGAAGAAGGCGCAGGAACGCGCCGCCGCTGCCGCGAAGGCGGCTGCCGATGCGGCGCAAGCACCGGCCGCCGAGGGCGAAGCGCAGGCGTAAGCCATGGCGCGCGACGTTCTTCTCGGCGCCGTCATCGGCGCGCAGGGCCTGAAGGGCGAGGTAAAGGTGAAAACCTTCACCCAAAGCCCCGCGCGGCTCGGCGCCTATGGCCCGCTGCACACGAAGGACGGAAAGCGCTTTCGCGTCTTGTCGGTGCGCGAAGCCAAGGATGCCGCCGTCGTGGCGCTGGACGGCGTGAATGACCGCAACGCCGCCGAGGCGCTGAAAGGCGCGGAGCTGTTCGTTCCGCGTTCGGCGCTTCCCAAAGAGGAAGCCGACGAGTTCTATCACGCCGATCTCGTCGGCCTGCGCGCGGAAGACACCGAAGGCCGCGCGATGGGCACCATCCGCGCGGTTCACAATTTCGGCGCCGGCGACGTGCTGGAGATCGTGCGCGACGACGGCGACGAAGTGTTCCTGCCGTTCACGCGCGAGGTGGCGCAGGAAATCGACATAGAGGGCGGCCGCATCGTCATCGCGGCGCCGGAAGAAATCGAAGCGGGCGAGAAAGGAAGCGTCGAATGAGCGACATCACATTCCGCATGGCCACCGAGGCCGATCTGCCCACGATCATCGCGATGCTGGCCGACGACGAGATCGCGGAGAATCGCGAGAACGCCGCCGTGCCGGAGCATTATCGCGAAGCCTTCGCCGCGATGGCCAAGGAAGTCTTCAACAAAATGCTTCTGGCGGAGCAGGGCGGAAAGATCGTCGGCTCGATGCAGCTTGTGTTCATTCCCGGTGTCTCGCGCAACGGCACCAGGCGCGCATTGATCGAAAGCGTGCGCGTGCGCTCGTCCGCGCGCGGCCAGAACATCGGCACCCTGCTGATGAAGGAAGCCATCCGTCTGGCGAAAGAGAATGGCTGCGGCCTTGTGCAGCTCGATTCCGACCTGCGCCGTCCGCGCGCGCATCTGTTCTATCGCCGCCTCGGCTTCGTGCAGAGCCACGCCGGATTCAAAAAAGATCTCACATGACCTGGCGCGCCTCGGTGCTGACGCTGTTCCCGGAGATGTTTCCGGGCCCGCTCGGCCTGTCGCTTCTGGGCAAGGCGCTTGCCAACACCCTCTGGTCGCTGGACGTGCGCGATATCCGCGCGCATGGCCTCGGCAAGCACCGCACGGTGGACGACACGCCCTCGGGCGGCGGCCCCGGCATGGTCATGCGCGCCGATGTGGCCTGCGCCGCCATCGACGCGGCCCGCGCCGCCAACCCCGACGTGCCGTCCATTTATCTGTCCCCGCGCGGTGCGCCGCTAACGCAAAAGCGTGTTCGGGAACTGGCCGCCGGCTCCGGCGCCATTCTTCTGTGCGGCCGGTTCGAGGGGCTGGACCAGCGCGCCATCGACGCGCGGGCCCTGGAAGAGATTTCGCTGGGAGACTTTGTGCTGGCCGGGGGCGAGATCGCGGCCATGGCGCTGATCGAAGCCTGCGTGCGGCTGATCCCCGGCGTCTTGGGCGCGGAGGCTTCGCCGGAGGAGGAAAGCTTCTCCAACGGTCTTCTGGAATATCCGCAATTCACCCGCCCGCAGAGCTTCGAGGGGCGGGATATCCCGGATGTCCTAACCGGCGGGAATCACAAGGAAATTTCCAAATGGCGGCAGGCCCGGTCCGAAGCCCTCACCAGGGCGCGGCGACCTGACCTCTGGGCCCTCTTTGAAAAGGCCAAGCCATAGGCTATACGGCGCGGCTTCGCGTCCCCTCCGGGCGCGAAAAGCCTTTTATTTCACCTGCTTTCTTGGCCTGCCCGGCTTTTGGAGAAGAACAATGAACATCATTCAAGAGCTCGAAGCCGAGCAGATGAAGAACCTTCGCAAGAAGGAGCATCCCGAATTCCGTCCCGGCGACACGTTGAAGGTCAACGTCAAGGTCGTCGAGCAGAGCTATGACGAGAAGGCCAAGCAGATGAAGACGCGCGAGCGCCTGCAGGCCTTCGAAGGCGTGTGCATCGCGCGCCAGGGCGCCGGCCTGAACGAGAGCTTCACCGTCCGCAAGATCTCCTATGGCGAAGGCGTGGAGCGCGTTTTCCCGGTCTATTCCCCGCTGGTCGACAGCGTGTCGGTGGTCCGCAAGGGCAAGGTTCGCCGCGCGAAGCTCTATTATCTGCGCGGCCGCCGCGGCAAGTCCGCCCGCATCACCGAGCGCCAGGACCGCAGCGAAGAGGCCGCCGCCCAGGCCTGATCGGGCTCTGCTGAAGCATTCCAAAACGCGCTGCCCCGCCGGGTGGCGCGTTTTTCTTTGCGCTCTCCTGTGGGCAAGTCCGCGAAACCCTGAAAAATAAGCGTTTCCGGCGCTGGGCCATCGCTTGTGTTCTCGGAAGTGCAGTAAAATCAGGCATCAACTGATTCGCCATGAAGGAGCAAATCAATGGCAGCCGCCGCTAAGGCAAAGACCGAAACGATCAGCACCCGCCAGCTGGCGATGCAGTTGGCTGAGAAGCACGAGATGTCGAACAAGGCCGCGCATGCGTTCCTCGACGACACGATCGCGACCATCACCAAGCACCTGAAGAAGGGCGCCCGCATCCGCCTCAACGGCCTCGGCATCCTCGTCGTGCGCAAGCGCGCCGCCCGCATGGGCCGCAACCCGGCCACCGGCGAAGCGATCAAGATCAAGGCGAGCAAGAAGGTCGCCTTCCGCGCCGCCAAAGAGCTGAAAGAGTCGATCTGAGCTCTTCGCGATCTGTCGCGTTAAAGAACCGGGCAAGCGCGCAAGGCGTCTGCCCGGTTTTTTCTTGCCTGCGCAAAGAGCCGCGATGACGATGGCGCATGGCCGTTCCCCAACCGCACCGCTTTCAGGCGCTCGATGGCTGGCGCGGTATCTGCGCGTTGCTCATCGCGCTGCATCACTTTCCCGCCCATGGCGCGATCTATCACCTCTCCATCGTGCGCCATGCGTGGATTCTGGTCGATTTCTTTTTCGTCCTTTCCGGTTTCGTTATCGCCCATGCCTATCGGGAAAGATTGTCCACGCGTGAAGACGCAAAAGCCTTCGCGATACGGCGCTTCTTCCGGCTGTGGCCGCTGCATGTCGCCGTGCTCGCGGGCTTCATCGCGCTTGAACTCTATCGCATCGCGGCAACCGGCACGGGATTTGTGGGCGCGCGATCCGTCTTCGCGATCTTCACCAATGTCACCCTGATCCAGTCCCTCGGCTTGCACGACAGGCTGACCTGGAACACGCCCGCATGGGCGGTGAGCACGGAGTTCTGGACGACCCTGCTGTTTGCGCTGATGGTTCTTGCAGCGGGCCGTGCGCGCGCATGGGTATCGGGCATTCTTGTCGTGGGCGCTGTTGCCGTCCTCACCGCCGTTTCGCGCTACGGCATGCGCGAGACGTTCGATTGGGGCATCGCGCGCTGCATCTATGGCTTCTTTCTCGGCGCGCTTGCTTATGAAGCGTGGGCGCGAAACTGGTTCGCGCG
>JAFECN010000013.1 GCA_018242145.1 Pseudomonadota bacterium | reverse complement strand
TTTCCCCCCACCCGAAATTTGCCTTGCAAATTTCGACCTCCCCACGAGGGGGAGGCGATCAATAAAACTTCGCTCCCACCTCAAGGGCCGGAGCGAAGGAACTGTGATCAGTTGTCCAGGAACGAGCGGAGCTTGCGGCTGCGGCTGGGGTGCTTGAGCTTGCGCAGGGCCTTGGCCTCGATCTGGCGGATACGTTCGCGCGTCACCGAGAATTGCTGGCCGACTTCCTCCAGCGTGTGGTCGGTGTTCATGCCGATGCCGAAGCGCATGCGCAGCACGCGCTCCTCGCGCGGGGTGAGCGTGGCCAGAACCCGCGTCGTCGTCTCGCGCAGATTGGCCTGGATGGCGGCGTCGATGGGCAGCACCACGTTCGGGTCCTGGATGAAGTCGCCCAGATGGCTGTCTTCCTCGTCGCCGATGGGCGTTTCGAGGCTGATCGGCTCCTTGGCGATCTTCAGGACCTTGCGCACCTTCTCCAGCGGCATGGCGAGGCGTTCGGCCAGTTCTTCCGGCGTCGGCTCGCGGCCGATTTCGTGCAGCATCTGGCGGCTGGTGCGCACCAGCTTGTTGATCGTCTCGATCATGTGCACCGGAATGCGGATGGTGCGCGCCTGATCGGCGATGGAGCGGGTGATGGCCTGCCGAATCCACCACGTCGCGTAAGTCGAGAACTTGTAGCCGCGGCGGTATTCGAACTTATCGACCGCCTTCATCAGGCCGATATTGCCTTCCTGAATGAGGTCGAGGAACTGAAGCCCGCGATTGGTGTATTTCTTGGCGATGGAGATCACCAGGCGCAAATTGGCCTCGATCATCTCCTTCTTCGCCTGCCCGCTTTCGCGCTCGCCCTTCTGGACGGTATGCACGATGCGGCGGAAATCCACGATGGACTGGCGCGTTTCCTGCGCGAGCGACTGGATCTCGTCGCGGAAGGCAGCGACCTTGTCGCGCTCGTCCTGGATGAAATCCTTCCAGCCGTTGCGCGTGAGGCGGCCGACGCGGCGCGCCCATTGCTGGTCCAGTTCGTTGCCGAAATGCTCTTTCAAAAAGTCCGCGCGGTCCACGCCATGCGCTTCGGCCAGGCGCAACAGACGGCCTTCGAGCGAGACCAGACGGCGGTTGATGCCGTACATCTGATCGACCAAGGCTTCGATGCGGTTGTTGTTGAGCTTGAGGCCCTTCACCAGATCGACGGTGTCGTTGCGCAGCTTCTTGAAGCGGCGCTCCTGCGAGGTGGAAAGGTCTTCGGCGCTGCCGAGCGCGGCTTCGACCGAGGCGTCCTGCAGCTTGCCGAGCTTCTTGTAGAGATTGGCGATGTTGTCCAGCGTCTCCAGCACCTGCGGCTTGAGGGCGGCTTCCATCGCGGAGAGGGGCAGATTGCCCTCGTCTTCTTCCTCGTCGCCCTGCGCATCGGCGGCGGCCGCGGCTTCGCCCGGATCGACCTCTTCGCCATCCGCTTTGGGCGCGGGCGCAACCACGGGCTTGGGCGCCGGCGGCGGCTTGGGCACGAAGGGTTTGGGAGCCGCGATCACCGGCTGGCCGTCGGGACCGTTGGCGGGCGCGGCGTTCTGCGCGTTCTGGCCGTCGGGCCCCGCGCCATACATCGCTTCCAGATCGATGATGTCGCGCAGAAGGACTTTGCCTTCGTTGAGTTCGTCGCGCCACACGGTGATGGCTTCGAAGGTGAGCGGGGATTCGCACAGCGCGCCGATCATCAATTCGCGGCCCGCCTCGATGCGCTTGGCGATGGCGATTTCGCCTTCGCGGCTGAGCAGTTCGACCGAACCCATCTCGCGCAGATACATGCGCACCGGATCGTCGGTGCGGTCGTAGGTTTCCTTGCCGGTGCCGGTGGTGGCGACCGCGGTGCCGGTGGTGGTGGTCAGTGCGCCGCCTTCGCCGCCCTCGCCGCCTTCGCCTTCTTCCTGCTCTTCGGATTCGATGACGTTGATGCCCATCTCGTTGAGCATCGACATCGTGTCTTCGATCTGCTCGGACGAGACCTTCTCGGACGGCAGCACCTTGTTCAGCTCGTCATAGGTGACGTAGCCGCGCGCCTTCGCCTTGGTGATCATCTTGCGGACGGAAGCGTCCGACATATCCAGCAGCGGACTGTCGGCATCGCCGGGCGGCTCGGCCTCGCCGGGCTTGAGGCCCTTCACCGGAACGACCTTGCCGTTCTTGAGGACCGTTTCCTTCTTCACCAGCACCGGCTGCGCGGCGGCAGCGGCTTTTGCCAGCTTGGGATCGAGCTTCTCGGATTTCTTCGCTGCCTTCGCGTCAACTTTGGCGGCGGGCTTGGCCTTCGGCGCCGGCTTGGCGGGCGCGGCCTTCTTCACGGCAGCGGATTTGGAGGCGGCGGCCTTCGCGGCCGGCTTCGCCTTGGTCTTCGCCTTCGCCGTGGACTTGGCGGCCTTGGCCGGTTTCTTCTTAAGGTCTTTCTTCGTTGCCAACTGACAATTTCCGTTTCTGCAGAACCCTCTACCCTATGGGCAGAGAGTCCGGTTTTTGCGCGCTACCGTGAACAGAACGCGAATATCGCGCTAGTCGTCATGCCTTGGGAGAAGATTGGCGGCGTCGCGCCAGCTCTCCTCGGTGCCTTCGGACTTGAAGCGCTCGAAAGCCCGGAGCCGTTCGGGGCCGGTTTCGGCCATGTCCCGCAATTGTGCGGCGGCTCTGAGCCAGCGGGCTTCGATGTCTTCGGCACCCTCAAACCCCTGCGTGTCGTCCGCCGGGGCGACGTCTCCGCTCGCCAGTGCCCGCGCGTTCAGGCGCTCGACGAGTTCGGACATGCCGTGACGGACCAGATGGGCTTCCAAGCCTTGATTTTCAAGCCTGGAACCGGAAGCGGCGAGGTTTAGAAGCTCCTGCCGAAAGGAGTCAAGAACGCGATCCGAGAGGGGCAGTTCGGCGACAATCTCCGCATGGCGGAGCGCCAGATCGGGATGGCGGAAGAGGAGCGCGCAGAGTTCCACCTCCTTCAGGCGGCGCGCGCCGGACTTGCCGGAGCGGGCGAGCAGCGAGTTCTTCACCGCCGACGACACCGCATCGCCGCCGCCCGCGAAACCGGGACGCGGCGGCGGGCGCCGCCCGCTGCCGAAGCCGCCGCGGCGATCGTTGCCGCGCGGCTGGTATTGCGGCTTGGCCTGCGCGGGCTGTGGCGGGCGGCGCTTGAAATTGTCGAACACCTTCTGGTCGAAGTCGCGCTTGTAGTAATCGGCGATGGTGCGGTCGCCGATGCGCGACACGATCTCCGCCAGCGCGCGCTCCAGACCGGCGCGGCGTTCGGGGGTGGAGAAATCCTTGTTCTCGGTTTCCGCGCGCCACAGCACTTTCGCCAAGGGCTCCGCGGCATCGAGGATCTTGCGCATCGCCATCGGGCCTTCGCGCTTGATGAGCGTGTCCGGGTCCTCGCCCGCGGGCAGGAAGGCGAAGCGCAGCGAATAGCCGGGCTTCAGATGCGGCAGCGCCAGATGCGCCGCTCTGAGCCCCGCGCGCAGACCCGCCTCGTCGCCGTCGAAACAGAGAACCGGCTCCGGCGCGGTGCGCCAGAGCAGATGCAACTGATCCTCGGTGAGCGCGGTGCCGAGCGGAGCGACGGCATAGTCGAAGCCGGCGCGCACCAGCGCGATCACGTCCATATAGCCTTCGGCCAGGATGATCGTCTGCGCTTTCAGCGCGGCGGGGCGGGCCTTATCGAAATTGTAGAGCAGATGGCCCTTGGAGAAGAGCGTGGTCTCGCCGGTGTTGATGTATTTGGGCTTGGCATCGGGATCGAGCGCGCGCGCGCCGAACGCCACGATGCGCCCGCGCGCATCGGCGATGGGGAACATCACGCGGTTGAAAAAGAAATCGCGCGCGGGCCGGTCGCCATCCTGCGGGCGGACCAGTCCCGCTGCGACCATGTCGTCCAGCGGAATGTTCTTCGTATAGAGATGCGCCTTCAGCGCATCGCCGCCCGGCGCGTAGCCGAGGCGGAACTGTTTCGCCGCTTCGCCGTTCAGCCCGCGCGAGACGAGATAA
>JAFECN010000139.1 GCA_018242145.1 Pseudomonadota bacterium | reverse complement strand
GCTTTCGTTACTGTCTGCAGTAGGGTGGGCTGGTCCAGCTCCTGAAAATTGTCGCGGTTGCGGATCTTGGTGGGAGACGTCGTGGCGACCGCCAGAACCGGAACGGAGTCCGCATATGCCGTCGCCAGACCTGTCACCAGATTGGTGACGCCCGGGCCGGACGAGGCGTCGCAAACCCCAACCCGTCCGGACACCCGGGCAAACGCATCGGCCATATGCGCCGCCGCCTGTTCATGGCGCACAAGGACGTGCCGAATGGAATCTTCCCGGAAGAGCGCGTCGTAAAAACCAAGACTGTCGCCCGGTATTCCGAATACATGGGATACACCGAACGCCTTCAACAACTTTACGAAAGCGTCCCCGCCCTTCATTTTCATGTGTCCTGCTCCAGTTTCGTTGCGTAAGAGTCCAAGGGCGCTGCCTATCGTCCTGCAAAATTTGCTATTTTGGCAGAGCTGGTGAAATGCTTTGTGGCTGTGAGGTGCATGCCGGAAAGGCATGTGGCTTGCGAAATCCTGGACACCGTTTCTATTGCCGTTGCCGGTCGGCCAGAGAGCCTGTTGTTTCTCGCAATGAGGTGAGCGCTTGAATAACAGAGGGGAAATCGACGTTCGCCAGATCCGGCAGATCATCGAAGTTTGCCGGTCGGGGGGGATTGGACGCGCTGCGCGCGAATTGGGCATTTCCCAGCCGGCGCTCAGCCGAAGCATCGCCCGCATCGAGGATCAGCTTGGCGCCGTTCTCTTCGAGCGTGCCGGCGACGGTGCGAAGCCCACGCCTTTCGCCAATTACATCATCTCCCGCGCGGTGCCGCCGATGGAGAGCATCGCCACCATCGCGCGCGAGGTCCGGATGATGGCCAAGGGCGATTCCGGACGGCTGCGCGTCGGCATGGGCCCTCTCATACGGCAACTTATCTTCTTGCCCACGGTGACGGAGATCCTGGGGAAATTCCCCAATCTCAGTCTGAAGGCCAGGGTCGGAAGCACGCCCGATATCCTGAAAGCGCTGACGACGCGCGCCATCGACGTCGCTATAAGCTCAAGCGAATATTCCGAGCTCGACGGCACGCTCGATCAGGACCACAGCTTCGTGCGAACCGATCTCGTCACGCTGAAGCTGTCCTTCTTCGTGCGCAAGGGTCACAAAATTCTAAAGTCTGGAAAGCCATGCCAGATCGAGGAGCTTCTGGACTATCCGATGGTCGGAATCGGCATGACGCGGCACCAACGCGCGTTCTTTCCGGCGAAGTTGAACGCCCGGCAACGCCAGAATCTCGGTGCGTACCAAGTGGACGACTATGAACTGGTCCGTCACATCATCCTCAATTCGGATGCGATCGGCTACGGGCCGAGCCAGGTCTTTCTGGAGGATATAAAGAAGAAGCGGATATTCTTCGCCAATCCGAACCTGGAGATTCTCCATCATTGCGTGGCACTGGCCCTGCCCGAAACCTGGCTTTTCCCGACAGTGCGAAATTTCGTGGAGATCGCGAAGAAGGTGTCTATGCGTTTGAAGGAGCCAGACCGGCAGGCATAGCAGCCGCTCCTTGCGCGAGCCTCAGGAAATCAGCGCATCAAGGCCAACAACGCCCTCGCCTTTTGCCCTCACCAGGATCGGATTGATCTCAACGCTCTTGATCGAGCCGGCATGCATCGCCGCAAAATCGCCCAGCCGAACCAGTGCTTCGGCAAGCGCTTCCTTGTCGGCCGCGGGAGCCCCTCTCGCGCCATCCAAAATGGCCGCGCCGCGGAGCCGATCCAGCGTGCTTCGCGCTTCGGACAATGATAGCGGCGCGAGACAAAAGCTCACGTCTTTCAATACCTCCACCATCGTGCCGCCGAGCCCGACCATCACCATGGGCCCGAACACCGGATCGATGCGCGCACCTATGATCGCCTCCACACCGCCGTTCACCATGGGCGCGACCAAAACGCCGTCCACAGGGGCATAAGGGAGATGCCGCCGGACGGACGACATCACATTCTCATAGGCTTCGCGCACCAGCGCCTCATCGGCCAATCCGACAGCGACACCACCGACATCGGATTTGTGCTGTATCTCGGCAGAAAGAATCTTGAGGACAACGGGAAAACCGATCTCCCGCGCGCGGGCGACGGCCTCTTCGGCCGATTTCGCAACAACGCCCGCCGCCATCGGTATTCCCGCGCGGCCAAGAAGCTGCACCGCTTCGACCTCGTTCAGCTTTGGCCATGCAACGGCGGCGGAAACGGGCGCCGGCCTCGGCATGGCATCGCCATTTTGGCGATTGCACATCGCGGCAGCCGCGCGCACCATGCGCGAAGGGTCATCGAAAACGGGAATGTTCTTCGACTCGAGCACTGCGGCGACTTCGGGTTTCGCCATCGCCGATATGAAAATCGGCAAGTCCGGAAACTTCTCGCGAAGCTCCGTCCACCGGCTCAGCAGACGCTCGGAGGGTTCGCGATTTATCCCGGAAAGGCCTTGGAAGCAGAATATCGCATCGTAAAGCCCGGTCCCGGCAACGGCAGAAAAGAATTGCGAAAACAGTTGCGGATCGTTTCCAACCTGCGCGGTGACATCGATCGGATTTCCAACCCCTGCGAAAGGAACCAGCCGCTTCAGGTGAAGCTGGATATCGTCCGGCACCGGGGGAAGCGAAAAACCCTGCGCCGAAACTTCGTCCGCGATCAGGACACCGGCACCCCCGGACGCCGTGATCACCGCGGCGCGTTTCCCCTTTGGCGCAAGGCCATGAAGCAGCGCGTATCCGGCATCGAAGAATTCCTCCAGGCTCGCCGCGCGGCAAACGCCGTAGCGGCGGAACACCGCATCATAGACCTGATCGTCCCCCGCCAGAGCCGCTGTGTGAGATTGCGCGGCCGAAGCACCGGCGGCAGAACGGCCGACCTTCAGGATAACGACCGGCTTTCCCGCGCGGCGCGCGTTCTCCAGTGCGCGAATGAGCGCCGCGCCATCGCGGCACCCCTCCATATAGCCCATGATGACTTTCGTCTCGGGATCCTGGACGAGCCATTCGACGCAATCGCTGAAATCGACATCGGCTTCGTTGCCGGTGGTGATCCAGCGGCTGATGGGCATGCGGCGGAACAGGCCTGCGGCATAAGTATATGTGCCGAACGCACCGCTTTGACTGACGATGCTGACGCCGCCGCCGTCCGGAATACCCATATTGGGCGCTTGACCGAATGTGCAGATGGTTTTGGAAGGCAAGCTCATAAAGCCCAGACAGTTCGGACCCAGGACGCGTACGCCCGATCTGCGCGCGAGAAAGCGGATTGTTGCCTGCATGCCGACGCCGTCACCTCCGGCTTCCGAAAAGCCGGAGGAATAAATCACAACCGCGCGCACGCCTTTTGCGATGCAGGAACGCAGAGCATCGAGCACTTCGGCTGCCGGAACGGAAATCACCGCCAGATCGACAGGGTCCGGCACATCCTCGATGCGCGCATAGGCTTTCAATCCCTGAATGACGTCATGCGACGGGTTTATCGGATAGATGCGCCCCGCAAAGCCATATTTGAGCAGCGCTGCGAGTGTGCGGCCCCCGATCCGCGTGGGAGAGGAAGAGGCTCCGACGAGTGCAATCGCATTCGGATTGAAGAAAGCATCTGATTCCGGCGCGGGAATAGGCAGACTCAAACGACTTCTCCCGATGGGGCCGGATGGACTACGCCGGCGAGCGTCACTTCTACCGAACAGCACGATCCTTTTTCAGCGCTTTCTCGATGGCGAAGGTTGATGTGGGCGCAAAGGTTTGGTCACCAGGAACGGCCGCACATGGTTTTCCATCAGGGATTCGATGACGCCCCGGAACGCCGGATCCTTCACCAGATTGTGGTCTTCCGATGAATCCTGCTGCATGTCGAAGAGCGAGACGGGCGACAGATCGTCTTCATAGACAACAAGCTTGTGTTGTTTCGTCAGGAACATCGCAAAGCCGAAATTCTCGCTCGCGATGGCCTCCGGCGAGGCCGGATTCCCATTTTGCAGAACGGTGGGAACGAGCGACGAAGCCGCGCTGTCCAGAATATCCGCCGCGCCCGCGATGTCGCGGCATGTCGCGGCCAGATCCATGAGCTGCACGGGCGCGTCGATGACGCGCGGCGCCGTTCCCTTCGGCGGCCGTACAACGAGCGGAACTTTGACGGCAGGCTCATAGAACACCATCTTCGCCATCAGGCGATGCTCGCCCATCATCTCGCCGTGGTCGGAGGTGTAGATGATCCAGGTGTCGTCGAGGATATTGCGCTTGCGCAACGCATCGATCACACGCCCAACCGCATCGTCGATCAGCGCGATGTTGGCGTAATAGGCCCGGCGCATCGCGACGATGGCCGCATCGTCCATCGAAGCGGAGTCGCTATAGGCGAGCATGCGGCGCAGGAAGGTCCGGTAAGGGCCATCGTCTTCGGGCAATTCCGGCCGCGCCACGGATTTGGGCATCGGAACGTCCACGCCCGCAAACCGGCGAACCGCTTCGGCGGGCGCATCGAACGGATCGTGCGGCCCCGGAAAACCCACCCACAGGAAGAACGGCTTGTCGTCGTTATATTGCTCGATCCATTCGACGGCGCGGCGGCCATGCCACACATCGACATAGTCTTCGACAGACAACGGTCCCGGCGCGGCACTCCAGCCCGCGAGATCGCCCTTGTGCTCATTCGCATTCGCGGCGCCGCAATGCTTCTGCGCGCCGATGAACGCGCGGTATGACTTCAGGAGCCCGCGACTGTCGAGATAGTCCGTATAGGCGCTGTCGTGCCCATAGCTGGCGAGCTTCCCGACGGTTTCGATAGCATCATCGAACCCCAGATCCCGCAGAAACGGGATCATGTTCGCGGTATGCCCGACCTTCCGGCCGCCATGCATCCACAGATGCATCTTGCCCACTTCGGCGGTGTGATAACCGGCATCGTCGAGCCGGTTCAGGAATGTCGGCATCCCCTTCGGAATCTCGGAGCTGTTCTCGAACACGCCGTGGTCGCGCACGAAGCGCTCGGTGACCAGAGAGGCCCGCGCCGGCATGCACAACGGTCCCTGG
>JAFECN010000138.1 GCA_018242145.1 Pseudomonadota bacterium | reverse complement strand
GATCGCGCGCGTCACCACCGCCTCTTCTTCCGCGCGCTCGGGCGAGCGCCACATCGAGGTGTCGGAAAGCACGCCGCGCACATCGGCATGCTTCGTCAGCACGAACACGCCCGCGCCCTTGTCGCGGTGCACGGGGCATTGTTCGCGCAGCGTGTCGAGCATCGCGTGCGGGTTCTGGTTGAAGGCGGGATTGAGCGGCGTCAGCTCCAGAATGCCCGGAAGTTTCTCTTCGGCCATGCGCGCCTCACCTGTTCTGACTTTTTGTCAGGCTAGCCCAGGCCGCGCCCGGCGCAAAGCCGCTTTCGGCGCAATTGCGGGCATTTGAATCAAAGGCGCCGGAAATCCTTCAGCCTATTCCAAGGCGGGCGTGGTTCCATGCGCCCATGTCGGACCCGCTTCTCACCGCCGTTTCGGGCATGCAGGCCGCCGCGCTGCGGATGCCATCCGGGGCGGCCACCGCCACCCCCGCGCAGACCCCCAACCCGCAACCGACGCAGGCGCAACAACCCGCGTCGTCCGGCGGCGGCATGCGCGCGGCGCTGGTGCCATCGCCGCCGGGAGATCTGGAGACGGAGCTTGTCACCGGCAAGCAGGCCTCCGCCGCCTATCGCGCCAACATGGCGGTGTTCGGCGCAATGGGCCGCGCCTATCAATCGCTGATCGACATCATCGCGTGACCGGCACGCACAATCTCCTTAGTTCCCCAATCAGATTGTTCCGCGATAGCGAATGTCCGTGCGGTTCCGTACCGAAGGGGCGAATCCGGTTTGCGTCGTTTCCATTCGGTCGTATGATACTGGTGTCGTCGGCAACGATCCTGAGCACCGGCGTTTGAGAGACATCCGGGACAGATTCCAAAACGCTGTCCGCGCTCCCGCTCCAACGGCAGGAGGTGCGCAATGTTCTCGCTCTTCGGAATTACCGCTTTTGCCAGCATCGCCGCCGCGTCCTGCGGCGCGGGGCTGACGGCCTACAATCTCGCGACCAGGCCGCGCAGCACAGCTTCCACCATCGCCGCGCCCGCCATCTTGAGCGCGGGACTCAGCATGATGGTCATTGCGATGACGATTATGCCGAACGCCTGAAGCGGAAAGGACTACATCGGGCGGCTTTTCGCTTGGCGTTCAGTGCGTTTCTCGGTCGTTCGGGCGGTTCGCCGGATGGGGCTGTTTGGCTTTTCCGCCGGATGCGCCTTCCTCGCGGACATCGGGAAGCCCGCCATAAAGGCCGTCGCGATTGCGGTCGTAATCCGCCTGTCTGGAGCGCACCTTCGCCTTGCCGTAAGGCGCGGTGTCGTTGAAATCGTTGGCGTCGCTTTCCCGGCGCAATTCGCGATCGATCGTCTCGCGTGAGCCTTCCGCCGGGTCCTGGCTTTGCTTGTCGCGCCGCATGAGAACCTCCTATGGCTTCACCGATGCCGGATTGGACGAGCGGTTCTTCGCCTGCTCGCCGCCGCTCTGGCCCGCCGTGCCGCCCTTGTCGGGACGGCCGGTCAGCTCTTGCTGATCTTCCTGCAGGATTTTCTTGCCGAGGGGACCGGCATCGCGCTGGTTCTTTTTGTGATCGCTGCGGTTGTGAGGGGTGTCGTGTCGCGTCTGTCCCATTGTTGTTTCCTTGTGCTGGACAAGGAACAACGCAAAGGACCGCGCGCAGGTTCAGTTGTTCCTTCAGCCGTAATGCGGTTCGCGCTTTTCCAGGAACGCGGAAATCCCTTCGCGGAAATCCTCGCCCTGCGCGCAGAGGATCTGGTTGCGGTCCTCCATCGCGATGGCGGCCTCCAGCGATCCGGCGTCGATGGCATGGTTCAGCGCTTCCTTGGTGAGCCTCAGCCCCAGCGGCGTGGCGTGCAGCATGTCCTTCACGAAGCCGCTCGCTTCTGCTTCCAGCTTGTCTTCGCCAACCACCGCGTTGAGCAATCCAAGCTGCTGCCCGTGCTCCGCGTCGATGAAGCGCCCCGTCAACATAAACGCGCTTGCCGCGCTGGCGCCGATCATGCGCGGCAGGAAATAGGACACGCCGATGTCGCAGGCCGACAACCCGATGCGGATAAAGGCCGCGTTCATGCGCACCGTGGGCGTCGCGATCCGCACATCGCTCGCCAGCGCCAGCGCGAACCCGCCGCCGCTGGCCGGGCCGTTCACCGTGGCGACGATCGGCTGCGGGCAGCGGCGCATCGCCATCACGATCTCGCTGATCTTGCGCTGGCTGACGAGCCCGCCCGACACGCCGCGCAGGGTATTGCTGTCGTCGCGCTCCTTCAGGTCGAGTCCGGCGCAGAATCCGCGCCCCGCGCCGCCCAGCACCACCACGCGGATCTCATGCCGCCAGTAGAGGCCGGTAAAGAGGTCGCGCAATTCCTCCACCATCCGCCGGTTCAGCGCGTTCAGCCGCTCCGGCCGGTTCATGGTCACCCACAGCGTGGGCCCGTCTTCGCGGATGATGAGGTGCTGATAGTCCATTTTTCGCTCCCGTGCCGGTCTGCGCTAAGATAGCAGAGGAAATCGCGCCCGGCCGATTCGTTGCCGTCCATCCCGCGCGTTTTCGAGAGGAGGGAAAAACCGATGCCAAGAATCCCCGACGGAAAGCCGAACGTGAAAGCGCTCGCCGCGAAATCCGAGAAAGAAGCCGCTGCGAAAAAGAAAGCCGCCGACGCGGCCGCCGCCAAGGCCGAACGCGCCGCCAAGAAGAAGGCCGCCCCGGCGAAGAAAAAGAAGAAATAATCCGTAACCGAACGGCTCTTCTCGAAAGCCGCTCGCGCGGGGGCGCGGGCGGCTTTCGCGTTTTGCGGCATCCTCACATTCCTTTTGTCATCGCCCGCTTTATGCGGGCGCCCCAATTTCCTGTCGAAAGAAAAATGGGTTGCCCGGACAGTCCGTAGCGACAGCGTGCGGACGGGCAATGACAAGGGATTATTGGATCCGCTTGCCGTGCTCGTCCACCACGCGCGTGCCGTCTTCTTTCGCGAAGGCGCCGCGCTGCGGTTTCTCCAAGATGTCGAGCACCGCTTCGGACTCCGGGCGGCACAGCTTGGCGCCCTTCGCCGTGATCACCACCGGCCGGTTCATCAGGATGGGATGCTCCGCCATGAGGCCGAGCAGGTCCTCGTCGCTCCATTGGGGATTGCCCAGATCGCGTTCGGCATAAAGCTTCTCTTTCGGCCGCAGCAAGGCGCGCACCGGGATGTCCAGCTTCGCCACCAGCGCGCGCAATTCCTCTTTCGACAGCGGCGTCTTCAGATATTCGACGATGACGGGTTCTTCCCCCGTATTGCGGATCAGCCCCAGCGTGTTGCGCGAAGTCGAGCATTTGGGGTTGTGATAGATGGTGGTGGGCATGACGTCTCCGCTCGGAACCGGCGATCAATAAAGCTCAAGACAAGCCACATCATCGCTCTCGGCGAAACTGACAATAAGCGCGGCATGATCCCGAATAAGGCGCTCAATGGTCGCGGTCGGCTGATTTCCGCAACGCAGCCACACGACCTTGGGCGGCGATCCGCGAAGCGCAGCGATGTCGGCGAAGTCCGCGTCCAACGTCACGATGACGTAGCCCTCGCGACCGGCGAACCGCCATATCTCGTCGTCGCTTGCACGTTCGAGCCCCGCAAGCTTCACCTGTTGGGCGTGTGGAAACACGTCCGCCAGCATGCGACACAGACGATGACTCAAATTCTGGTCGAAGAGCAGCTTCACGCCGGCGCGGTGACGATCCGGCGCTCGCGGTCGGCTGCATAGGCCAGCGCGGCGCGGATATCGTCTTCGGTCAGTTCCGGATAATCCGCCAGGATTTCGGCGTGCGACATGCCGGATGCGAGCCAGCCCAGAACATCGGCAACCGCGATGCGCATGCCGCGAATGCACGGCCGCCCGCCCCGCTTGCCGGGCTCCTGGGTGATGATGCTGCGATAGTCGGGGCTCATGCGGCTATATACCACAAAAGCCGGAACGGAGCGATGCGCGGCGCGCCCACGGGTTTCCGTGTCCGGCCTTGCCGCTGTGCGCCGGGAATAGCAAACTCCCGGCCACCACCATCAAGGGGAAGGAAACGCATGTTTTCGCATATCTTCGTCGGATCGAACGACATCGAGCGGTCCAAGAAATTCTACGACGCCACGCTCGGCGCGCTGGGCGTTGCGCCCGGCGTGATCGACCCGAAGGGCCGTCTTTTCTATATGACGCCCGCGGGCATTTTCGGCGTGTCCAAGCCCATCGACGGCAAAGGCGCCACCCATGCCAATGGCGGCACCATCGGCTTTGCGTGCAAGACGCCGGCCGAGGCCGATGCCTGGCACAAGGCGGGCGTCGCCGCCGGCGGCACCTCCATCGAAGACCCGCCGGGCGTGCGCGACGGCGGTGGCGGGCCGAAGCTCTATCTCGCCTATCTGCGCGACCCGGACGGCAACAAGCTCTGCGCCCTGCATCGCATGTGATGGGTTATGATCTTCGGGGCGCAGCGCGAACATCGCTGCGCTCCGAATCTTTTTGGGGCGGAGTCATCCGGCGGGAATCATGGACATCATCAGGGAAACGAATTTTCAAAATCTCGGCGCGGTGACGCACGCCAAAGTGCGCGACATATACGTTCAGAACGACAAGCTCATCCTCGTCTCCACCGATCGCCATTCCTCGTTCGACCGCATCATCGCGCATATCCCCAACAAGGGCGCGGTGCTGAATCTCTCCAGCGCCTTCTGGTTCCGCAAAACCGAAGACATCATCAAGAACCACGTTCTGGACATTCCCGATCCGAACGTGACGGTCGCAAAGCGCGTGCGGCCGCTGGCGGTCGAAGCCGTCATGCGCGGCTATCTCACGGGCACGACGTCGACCTCCATCTGGACCCGCTACCAGAACGGCGAACGGCAATTCGGCGATCTGACGCTGGCGGACGGGCTTCGGAAAAACACAAAGCTCCCGCATCCGGTTTTCGATCCGACGACAAAAGAGGGCACGCATGACCGCGTGCTTTCCCCGGCCGCTCTGGTCGCGGAAGGTTTTGTCACGCAGGACCTTCTGGACAAGGTGAAAGCGGCGGCGCTTGCCTTGTTCGCGCGCGGCCAGCAGGTGGCGGCGGAGCGCGGGCTTATCCTGGTCGATACGAAATACGAGTTCGGTCTCGATGAAACCGGCGAACTCATCCTGATCGACGAGATTCACACGCCGGATTCCTCGCGCTACTGGAAACGCGGCTCCTATGAAGCGCGGATCGCCCAGAGCGAGGAGCCGGAATATTTCGACAAGGAATTCCTGCGCCTATGGTTCAAGGCGCATTCCGACCCCTACAAGGACGCCGTGCTGCCGCAAGCGCCCGCCGCCATGGTGGCCGAACTTTCGCGCCGTTACATCGAGATCTACGAACAGCTCACCGGCGAAAAATTCCGCGTCGATCAAACCGGAAATCCGCTGTCGCGGATGGAGAAGAATCTCCAAAAATATCGCGTGTGATCTGACCCCGAATGTCGCTTTACCGCGCTTCTCCCTCTCCTCCTTCAGGAGGAGAGGGTTGGGGTGAGGAGGACGTCAATTCATGCTCGATCGCTTGCAGCACCGTCACCCAGTCGCTCGCAGCATCCGAATTTGAGAATCGCCAGACGCGATATCCCAATTCCGCCAGAAATGCGTCGCGCTTGGCATCATAATTCTCGCGCACCGCATGAAACGGCCCATCGAGTTCGACGATCAGCATTCGCTCGGCGCAGACGAAGTCGGCGATGTAGGGACCGATAGGAAGCTGCCGCCGGAATTTGAAACCGCCGAGTTGGCGGTTTCGTAGGTGCGACCAGAAGAACTTTTCCATCGCCACCGGATCGTGCCGCATTTCCTGCGCGCGGACACGGTTGATTGAGGGTGCGCGTGGCCGTTTGCGGCGCTCCATTCTGCTCGTCCCCCTCACCCCGGCCCTCTCCCCCTGAAGGGGGAGAGGGAGGATTCTTTTAGGCTTGACTTCCTAGCTTATTGTTCTTACTTTGTTCTCTCCTGCTAGGAGAGTCAACATGAACCACCCAGAAGCCCACCAATGGGCCAAAGACTTTGAAAATAAAGATATTTCTGAACTGGAGGCGCTCCGCCCGCCGCCCGGCATGCAAACGCATGTCATCCGGCATTGGCAGAAGGCGCGGTTTGCCGCCATCGGCGCCGGAAATGCCGAGCTGAATTCCGCGCGTACGGTTTTGGCGCGGCAGATCGCGGCGCGCGCCGGACAACTGTCCGCGCCTTCCGCGCAAAGCGCGGATGCGTCCAGCGCCGCCGATACGCCGGTTGAATCATCGCGCGCGGAGCAAGAAATCGAATTCCATTCGGCCGGCCGCGCGGAAAACCTGCGCGAGCGCATCGCCGCCGCCATCGCGCGCAACAGCGAACGGCAGCCGGAGCCGGTGCTCATGCCCCCACAGGCGCCGGTCATCCTGCAGCGCATGCCGCCGCTGGAAGCGATGGAGATTCAGATATCGTCCAGCACGTCGATGGTGGAAGGCATGGCGCGGCAATTCCAGGAACAGGATTTTTCCGCGGCCCTTACCTGCGAGATCATGAAAAGCATGGCCGTGCTGATCGCGGCGAACGCGGCACTGGGCAAGGTTGTCTATCATTTCCGGGGCCATGCGCCGGATGCGGGTTCTGCGGGACGACGTTCGAATGCGTCCTGAACGCCTGAACCACAATATGTTGACGAATCCGGGCGTTCCAATCGCCAAGCGCAAACGCGGCGCGCAGCCCGGCAACAAGAACCGGCTGCGGCATGGCCTTCGCTCGAAGGCATGGCTCGCGCTGCGCGCGAAGCTCCGGGCGGAAATCCGCGCGACGCGCGCATTGCTGCGCGCCGCTACCAATCATCCGTCGTGAGTTCCCCGCCTGCCGGGGGGGGCGCCGGTTTCGCGGACCGTGGCCGATAGGAGCGAGTATGGTTTTGCTACTCATAGTTGTGGCCTGACTGGCCTTCCGGGCCGGGTCTTTAATACTTTCTTAACCCGGGTGAAGCCATGGTTTAGCCGTTCAACATTCGTTCACGCGGAATCAAGGGGTAGATGTCTCGATTCAAGATTTAGACTCAAGTCCTTCTAATCCCTGCGTTTTCCGTTGACGGGCCATCTTAGCCCATGTTATCCCATCTGGTCCCAAAGGGGCTGGAAGGGTGAAACCCTCATGCCCCGTGCGGAATCCCCCGGCCGGCGGGGGAGCGCGAGGGATGAGGGGGCCTCGTCACAGCCGTGGATTGGTTTCTTTCAACCATCCTCAACAAGCTCGACGCCAAGGGCCGCGTCAGCGTGCCCGCGGAGTTCCGCAAGGTGCTGGCGGGGCAGGGCACCGAGGGCCTCTACTGCATCAAATCCATCAGCCGCGATCCGGCGCTGACAGGTTTCGGCAACACGCTGCTCGCGGATTTGTCGGCGCAGATGAAGCCGGTGAATCCGTTGCTGAACAAAAACTACGCCGCGCAGGCGCACGGCATGTTCGGCCAGATCCGCCATCTCGGAATCGACGATGAAGGCCGCGTACGGTTGCCCGACGATCTCATCGCCCATTGCGGCATCAAGGATCGCGTGGCGTTTGTCGGCTTGAACGCGATCTTCGAGATCTGGAATCCGGAAACGCTCGAAGCCACCGCCGCCGCGCGCGTCGCGGTTGTGGAAGCCACCTACGACGCCAGCGGAGAGACGCCATGAGCGGCCATCTCCCCGTGATGCTCTCCGAAGTTCTGGAAACGCTGTCGCCGCGCGATGGCGAGCGTTACATCGACGGAACCTTCGGCGGCGGCGGCTACAGCAAGGCGATCCTCGAAGCCGCCGATTGCCGTGTGGTCGGCATCGACCGCGATCCCGATGCCATCGCGCGCGGTCGCGAATTGGCAAAGCAATTCGGCGGCCGCCTGACCGTCGTGCAAGGCACGTTCTCCGAGATGGACGAACTGGTCGAGGGTTCGAGCGACGGCGTGGTGCTCGATCTCGGCGTCTCGTCCTTCCAGTTCGATGAAGCCGGCCGTGGCTTCTCGTTCCGCGAAGACGGCCCGCTCGACATGCGCATGAGCAAGTCCGGCATGAGCGCCGCGGACTTCGTGAACACCGCCGATGAAGCGGAACTCACCCGCGTCATTCGCGATCTCGGCGAGGAACGTTTCGCCCGCAAGGTCGCCCGCGCCATCATTGCCGCAAGGCCGCTGTCACGCACCGCGCAACTGGCTGATGTCGTCGCGAAAGCTTTGGGTCCCGCCGCGCTGCGTCACCCGATCCATCCCGCAACGCGCACCTTCCAGGCCCTGCGCATCCATGTGAACGATGAGCTGGGCGAGTTGGAACGTGGTCTCGAAGCCGCGGAGCGCGTGTTGAATGCCGGTGGCCGCCTGGTCGTCGTCGCCTTCCACTCGCTGGAAGACCGCATCGTGAAGCGCTTCTTCACCGAACGCGCCAAGCCAACGCCCGCCGGTTCGCGTCACGCGCCCGTCGCGAAGGCTGCCCGCAAGCAAACGTTCCGCCTCATCACGTCGAAAGCCCGCATGCCTACCGAAGCCGAGATCGCGCAAAACCCCCGCGCGCGCTCGGCCCGTCTCAGAGCCGCCGAAAAGCTGGCGGCATAGGAGGAATGATGATCGCCCGCGTCCTCAACTTCTTCTTCGTCGGCCTCGCCGCCCTGTCGTGTCTCGCGCTCTACCGCGTCTCGGAGAACACCCGTGTCGCGAACATGGAGCTGTCGTCGGTCAACCATCAGATCGCGCAGGAAAAGAGCACCATGAACGTGCTGCAGGCCGAATGGCAGCGCGTCGCCAATCCCGCCCGCATCCAGCGACTGGCGCAAGCCCATCTCGGCATGAGCGATACGCCGGTCATGGAGTTGTCGTCGTTCGAGATGCTGCCGCGCCGTGGCGCAAATCCGATGGACGCCAATCCCGTCCAGAATGCCAGCGCAACGATGCCGGCGGCAACCAACTCGAATCTGCACCTCGTGGTCGCCAGGAACTGAGATGGCCGCAAAGCCGCCGACCACGATCCAAAGGCGTATCGTCGTCGCGGCGGGAATCTGCGTTCTGGCCTTCACCGTCATAGGCCTGCGCCTTGTCGATCTCGGCTTGCTGAAGGCGAGAGAGCATGACCACGGTCATGTGGCCGATGAAGGAGATGTCGTCCGTGCCGACATCGTGGACCGCAACGGCCGTCTTCTGGCGCGCGATCTTCCGGTCTTCGACCTTTACGTCCGCCCGCATGTTTTCTGGGACAAGGCGGAAGCCGCCCGCGATCTGGCGGCCGCGACGCATGTGAGCGCGCGCCGCCTGCTGCGCGCCTTCAACGGGAAACACAATTATGTGCTCGTCGCCCGGCAGATCACGCCGCGCACGCGCGACAAGGTCATGAGCATTGGGCTGCCCGGCATGGAGTTCGAGCCGAGCGCCAAGCGTTTCTATCCGGAAGGCGATGCCTCGCAGGTGATCGGCATGACGCAAGCCGTCAGCGATGGGCGCGGGATTTCCGGCATCGAGAAAGGGCTCAATGCCGAATTGGCGGCGGGGCAGAAGGTTCAGCTTTCGCTCGATATGCGCATTCAATACGCGCTGCTCCATTCGCTCGACGCCACGCGCGCGAAATACGATGCGAAGGCTGCGGGCGGCATCGTGATGAACGTCAACACCGGCGAGATCCTCGCGATGGCTTCGCTGCAGGACCCAAAATCGCCGAATTACAATCCCGCGCGCAACATCATGGCCGCGAACGATTATGAGCTCGGCTCGGTGTTCAAGATCTTCGCTTTCGCGCTGGCCTTGCAGGACCATACCATCACATTCGATACGACATTCCCCGTCGGTGCCGGATTCAAGATCGGCCGCTACACCATCCACGATGCCGAGCACATGCCTGCTGTGATGGCGGCCAAGGACATTCTGGCGGAGTCGTCGAACGCCGGAACGGCGCAGATCGCGCTGCGTTCCGGCCCCGAACGGCAACGCCAATGGCTGCAAAGTCTGGGATTGCTTCAAGCGGTGCGCGCTGAAATTCCGGAGCGCGCCCGCCCGCTTTATCCTTCCAACTGGGGGCAGGTTGAGACGGCCACCATCGGCTTTGGTCATGGGATCTCGGTCACGCCGCTGGCCTTTGTGACGGCAGCAGCCACGATTGTGAATGGCGGGCGCCGGATCGAACCGACATTTCTCAAGCAGTCCGGCGATCGACGCGGCGCGCAGGTTCTCAGCTATGAAACCAGCGTGAAAATGCGCGAATTGCTGCGTTATGTCGTGACCAACGGAACCGGCAAGAATGCCAACATTCCGGGTTACGATGTCGGAGGAAAAACCGGGTCGGCAGAGAAGAACCAGCACGGACGCTATATCGCCCACAAACTGCTGACCTCGTTCTGTGCCGTTTTCCCGGTCGACGATCCCCGCTATCTGGTGTTTGTGATGCTGGACGAGCCCCACGCCAAAAACGCCGTGGAGGCACTGGCAGGCTGGAGCGCCGCCCCGCTCGCTGGCGACGTCATCGCGCATATCGCACCCATGCTCGAAATGCCGAATGCGGCAGCTGTCCCTGTTCCGGGCAAGGGAAATTCATAATGGAACCACAATCGGGGACGACAGTGGTTCCGGGTAAGGTGGGCAATAGCCCGATGGAATCCGTTGTCGAATTTTCCGGTCTCGCGAGCGACAGCCGCGACGTGAAGCCCGGTTATCTCTTTGCCGCATTGTCTGGCGCACGCGTGAATGGGGCTGCGTTCATGTCGGATGCGGTCAAACGTGGCGCCGTTGCGGTGCTCGCGACGCCGGACGCGCGCAAAGACGCGGAGCGCCTGGGTGTGCGTTTTATCGCAGACGCCAATCCGCGCTTGCGGCTGGCGCGGCTCGCCTCGAAGTTCTTCGCGGCGCAGCCGAAGACCGTTGCCGCCGTCACCGGCACGAACGGCAAAACATCCGTTTCCGTCTTCCTGCGGCAGATATGGACGGCGCTCGGCTACCAGGCCGCCAGCATGGGCACGATCGGCGTGGTTGCGCCGAAGGGTGAAATCGCGCTCGCCCAGACGACGCCGGATCCCATCGCGGTGCATCGTATCCTGAAACAAATCGCTCTGGATGGCGTCGACCATCTTGCGCTGGAGGCTTCCAGCCACGGTCTCGACCAGTATCGCCTGGATGGGGTGGAGATTGCTGCTGCGGCGTTCACGAACCTGACCCGCGACCATCTGGACTATCACAAGGATTTCGACGCTTACCGGTCAGCCAAGTTGCGTCTTTTCCGCGAGGTGGTGGAAGACGGCGGCGTCGCGGTTGTGAATGCAGACGACGAGAATGCAGCGGCTTTTGTTCAAGTGGCCAAGTCGCGAGGCCTGAAGCTGATAACCGTGGGCAATAATGGCGAGACGCTGAAGCTCATCTCGCGCATGGCCATTGCGGACGGTCAGATTCTCAAAGTGCTGTTCCAGGGTTCAACTTACGATGTGACATTGCCGCTCGCCGGTGACTTTCAGGCCTCGAACGCCTTGGTTGCGGCAGGCCTTGCGATAGGATTGGGCGATCCCGCTGGGAAGGTGTTCGCTGCGCTTGCCACGTTAAAGGGCGCCGCCGGACGACTCGAGAAAGTGGCCTACGCAAAATCCGGCGCGGCAATCTATGTCGATTACGCGCACACGCCGGACGCGCTGGAAACGGTTCTTAAAGCCCTCCGCCCCCATGTGACGAACCGCTTGCATGTCGTGTTTGGCTGTGGCGGCGACCGCGACAAAGGCAAGCGGCCGCTCATGGGCGCCGCTGCTAACACGTTCGCGGACGAAGTCATTGTCACGGACGACAATCCGCGTAGCGAAGATCCTGCCGTCATTCGAAAGGAAGCCCTCGCCAGCGCGCCGGATGCGCGCGAGATCGGCGATCGCGCCCAGGCCATTCGCGAGGCTATCGCGTCCTTGAAAGCAGGCGACGCTCTGGTCATCGCCGGTAAAGGCCACGAGTCCGGCCAGATCGTCGGCAGCGAAATTCGTCCGTTCCTGGACAGGACCGAGGCCATCCAGGCGGCAATCTCGCTTGGCGGCCGCGCGGCGGAGGCGGCATGAGCGCACTCTGGACGTCCGCCGAAGCTGAAGCCGCCACGCTGGGCCATTCGAGCAAAGCGTTCGAAGCAATCGGCATGTCGATCGATACCCGCACGTTGAAGCCCGGCGATCTTTTCGTGGCGCTAACGGGCGAGGCGCGCGATGGGCATGATTTCGTAAAAGCGGCCTTCGATGCGAAAGCGTCGGCCGCACTCGTTTCCCGGAAGCTAGAAAACGCGAACGGTCCTTTGTTGACTGTGGGCCATGTCCAACGCGGGCTGGAAGATTTGGCGCGTGCTTCCCGCGCGCGCAGCAATGCGAAAATCGTCGCTGTCACGGGTAGCGCCGGCAAGACGACCACCAAGGAGATGCTGCGCCTCGCCTTCGGTGCGCTTGGTGCCACGCATGCTTCCGCGGCATCCTACAACAATCATTGGGGCGTACCGCTCAGCCTCGCATCCATGCCGCGCAAGACGCAGTACGGCATATTCGAAGTGGGCATGAATCATTTCGGCGAGCTACGCAATCTCGTCAGCTTTGTGCGGCCGCATGTGGCGCTTGTGACGACCATTGCGCCGGCGCATCTGGAATTCTTCGGCAATTGCGAAGCCATCGCCGATGCGAAGTCCGAGATCTTTGAAGGCCTCCTGCCCGGTGGCGCAGCGCTCATCCCGGCTGATAGCGCGTATGCCCCGCGCCTTGTCGCGCGCGCGAAACAGGCTGGCGTGAGCCAAATCCTGTCGTTCGGGGCGAAAGGCGCGGATGCGAAGCTCATTGGCTTCACCGAAACTGAAGACGGCATGAAAGTGCAGAGCGAGATTCTGGGCCGCCGCGTGGATTTCCGCATCGGCGCGCCGGGTGCGCACATTGCCGGCAACGCCGTGGGCGCGCTGTTATCCGTCGGTGTTCTGGAAGGCGATGTTTTGAATGCTGCCGCCGCGTTCTCGCAGTTCGCGGCACTCAAGGGGCGCGGCGCGCGCTTCAAGGTGAAGGCTGCAAACGGCACGGCGGAAGTCATTGATGAAAGCTACAACGCCAACCCTGCTTCGATGGCCGCGGCGCTGGCGCTTCTGGGTGGCGCAAATGCCAAGCGCCGCATTGCCGTTCTGGGCGATATGCTCGAGATGGGACCGGACGGCCCTTCGCATCATGCCTCGCTTGCCCGCGATATCGAGGCGGCGCGCGTTGATACCGTTTATCTCAACGGCCCCTTGATGAAAGCGCTTTGGGACAAATTGCCGTCAACGCATCGCGGTGGTTATGCCGAGACCTCGGCCGAAAACGCGCCGCTTGTCGCCACCGCTTTGCAGGATGGCGATGTCGTTCTGGTGAAAGGATCATTGGGCAGCCGGATGGCTGCGATTGTCGATGCGCTCAAGGCGCGCGGCATCGCGAGCTAGGGAGGGAACCGGTGTTTCATTATTTTCTCGTGCCGTTGGCCGACCAATTCGCGGTCTTCAACGTGTTTCGCTACATCACCTTCCGCGTGGGTGGTGCCGTGATGACGGCACTCTTGATCGCCTTTTTGATCGGGCCTTCGATGATCGCGTGGTTGCGAAAAAGGCAGGGCAAGGGCCAACCCATCCGCGAAGATGGGCCCCAGAGACACATTATCGAGAAGCAAGGCACCCCCACGATGGGCGGCCTGATGATCCTGATTTCCTCGGTGGTTTCCACCTTGCTGTGGGCCGATCTCACAAACGCCTATGTCTGGATCGTTCTTCTCGTCACGCTCAGCTTCGGCCTGCTCGGTTTCACGGATGACTACCAAAAGGTCACCAAGCGCTCATCGGCGGGTATCAGCGGCCGCGCGAAACTGATTGTTCAATTCGCCGTCGCGGCGCTGGCCAGCTATGCGGTGATGAAGCTGGAAGGGCCACCGCTTGCCGGCGGGGTCGCGGTTCCATTCCTGAAACAGGTCCTCGTGCCGCTGGGATGGGGCTTCCTGATCTTCGGGATGCTTGTCATTTGCGGCGCTTCTAACGCTGTCAATCTCACGGATGGTCTGGACGGTCTGGCGATTGTTCCGGTGATGATCGCCGCACTCGCCTTCGCGTTGATTGCCTATCTCGTCGGCAACATCAAATTCGCCGATTATCTCCAGCTCCATTACGTTGCGGGCACGGGCGAGCTGACTGTGTTTCTGGCGGCTCTGTTGGGCGCTGGGCTTGGCTTCCTTTGGTATAATGCGCCGCCGGCAATGGTATTCATGGGCGATACCGGATCGCTCGCGCTTGGCGGCGCTTTGGGCGCCGTCGCGATCGCCACAAAGCATGAAATCGTGCTCGCCATCATCGGCGGTCTTTTCGTGCTCGAAGCAGTTTCGGTGATCATACAGGTTGCGTCTTTCAAGCTGACCGGGAAGCGCGTCTTCAAAATGGCGCCCATCCATCATCACTACGAACAACTGGGTTGGAAGGAATCGACGGTCGTCATCCGTTTCTGGATCATCGCTGTCGTTCTGGCGCTCATTGGTCTCTCAACCCTGAAGCTCAGATAGCCCATGATCGTTTCCACCACCTTTGCGAAAACCGACGTCGCCGTCTTTGGGCTGGCGCGCTCGGGCGTCGCTTCGGTCAAGTCGTTGGTGGAAGGCGGCGCGCGCGTATTTGCCTGGGACGACAAGGAGGTGAATCGCGCCGCGGCCAAAAGCGAAGGTGCAATCATCCAGCCGTTCCCGGAATGGCCATGGCAGAAGCTCAAAGCCTTGGTCCTCAGTCCGGGTGTGCCGCTAACCCATCCGGCGCCGCATCCGGTTGTTGCCGCTGCAAGGGACGCCGGTGTAGCCGTGATCGGCGATATGGAATTGTTCGCCCGTGAAATCCGCCCCGATGCTCAGGTGCCCGGAAAAGCGCCGATCATCGCCATCACCGGCACCAATGGGAAATCCACGACCACGGCGCTCATCGGCCATGTCCTGACGCAATGCGGGTTCTGCGCGGAAGTCGGCGGGAACATCGGAAAATCGGCTCTGGATTTGGCGCCAGCCGCGCCGAAGACGATCTATGTTTTGGAGGTCTCGTCCTACCAGATCGATCTCGCGCCCGGCCTTGCTCCGGACGTTTCCGTTCTCACCAATATCACGCCGGATCATATCGATCGGCACGGTAGCCTCGAAAACTACGCATCGGTCAAAGCCCGTCTGCTTTCCCAAACGGCTCAGGCGGGAAAGCTTTGCATTGGTGTGGACGATCCACAGACCTCCGCCATCTATACGCGGCTCGCCGCGAGCGGCGGCGCGGAAGCTGTGCCGGTCGCGGTCGGCAAGGTTTTGGGACGCGGCGTCTTTGTTCTGGACGGTATGCTCTATGACGCCGTCGGCCAGCGGGCGGCGCAGGTTATGGATCTGTCGAGTGCGCCCAATTTGCCGGGTGCGCACAATTGGCAGAACGCGGCGCTCGCTTATGCGGCCGTCAAAAGCTTTGTGAAGGATGTCCGCTCGATCGCGGGCGCCATTGCGAGCTTCCCGGGCCTTGCGCACCGTATCGAAGATGTTGGCCGCATCGGTAAAGTCCGCTTCATCAACGATTCCAAAGCGACGAATGCCGAAGCCGCGGAACGCGCCCTGGTGTGTTTCCCGGATATCTTCTGGATCGCTGGCGGCAAGCCGAAAGAAGGCGGCATCGATAGCCTCAAACCGCATTTTGGCAGAATCCGCAAAGCCTATCTCATCGGCGAAGCTGCCGACGACTTTGCAAAGACGCTGGGCGACACGCCGCATGAAATATCCGGCACGCTCGAGCACGCTGTCGCTTCGGCCTTTGCCGATGCGCGCAGCGCAGACGTGCCATCGCCGGTGGTCCTGCTGTCGCCAGCCTGCGCGTCTTTCGATCAGTTCAAGGATTTCGAAGCGCGGGGCGATGCCTTCCGCGATCTGGTGAAACACCTTGCTGAGCCCGAGAGGCAGGCATCATGACGATCTCGCGCGCGCATCGTGGCGGGTTGGCCGACTGGTGGTTCACCGTCGATCGCGTTGCGCTGTTCGTGATGCTGGCGCTGTTTGGCATCGGCTTGATGCTGGCCTTCGCGGCCAGCCCTGCGGCGACCGGCGGCCCGATGACGGCGGGCGACTTCCGCTATGCGCTGAAGCAGATCGCTTTCGCCCTGATCGCGAGCGGCATTCTCGGATTCACCTCGCTGCTTTCGCTGCGGGCCATCAAGCTTGGTGCGGCCATCATCTTCGCGCTTGGCGTGATCGGATCGTGCATCGTTCTCTTTACGGGGAGCGAAGTTCTGGGCGCAAAGCGCTGGATCGACCTCGGCTTCACGACACTGCAACCGTCGGAATTTCTGAAACCGAGCTATGCGATCCTGGGTGCTGCCATTCTGGCGGATCCCGTGCCGATGAAGCTCAGGGGTATCACCCTTTCCAAAGAACTTGTCTCCTTTCTGGTGTTGCTGCCCGCGCTTCTGGTGCTGGCCAAGCAGCCGGACTTCGGACAGACCGCCGTTCTGTTCACGCTGTGGGGCGCGCTCCTTTTCTTCAACGGCTTGTCGCTGGTTTGGACGAGCCTGCTCGGCGGCGTAGGCACTGTCTTTCTCACGCTGCTCTATATCTTCGTGCCGTATATTCACCATCGCGTTGAACAATTCCTGGATGGCGACAAGACGGGCTATCAGGCCGGTCTGGCGATGAAGGCTTTCGAGCATGGCGGTCTGATCGGCGTTGGGCCGGGCGCGGGCACTATCAAATATCGCATTCCCGATGCCCATTCGGACTTCATCTTCGCCGTCGCGGGCGAGGAATTCGGCGTGATGCTTTGCGGCCTGATCGCGCTTCTGTTCTGCGTCCTGAGTGTTCGCCTGCTGCTTCGGGCAACGCGGGCGCGCGATGCTTTCGCGCAACTCGCGGGAGCGGCGCTCGCCTCGGTGGTCGCGTTGCAGGCGTTCATCAATATGGGCGTCGCGATGAACATGTTGCCGGCGAAGGGCATGACGCTGCCGTTCATTTCCTATGGCGGCTCCTCTCTCTTCGCGGTCGCGATGACCATGGGCTTTGCGCTTTCCGTCACGCGGCAGCGCCCCAAAATCGGCGAGCAGGATCACTCTGCCTTCCGCTTTCTGCGCGAGGTGCCCGCATGAGCACGATCGTGCTGGCGACCGGCGGAACCGGCGGACATCTTTTTCCGGCGCAGGCCCTCGCGGCGGAATTGACGAAGCGCGGCCGCAAGATCGTGGTGATGACCGATGCGCGCGGCACGCAATATCCCACCTACTTTCCCGGCGCGTCGATCGAGATCGTTCCTGCTGCCGCTTTTTCGGATCGCTCTTTGCTGGGTCTCCTTAAGGCGCCATTCGAGATCATCGCCGGCGTTCTCGTTTCGCTTGCGAAGCTTTCGCGCATCAAGCCTGCTGCCGTGATCGGGTTCGGCGGCTATCCCAGCGTTCCGGTGATGATTGCCGCCTGTGTTTCGCGCAGGCCAACCGCGATCCTCGCGCCGGATGCCGTATTGGGCCGCGCCAACCGTTTGGTTGCCGATTATGTGCGCGTCATCGCCGCCGGCCTGCCGCTCAAGCGGTTTCTGCCGAAGGAGATGGCGAAGGTCGTTTACACCGGCAACCCCGTTCGGCCGGAGGTCGTCGCGTATGACGGAGCGCGCTATGAAGCGCCGTCCGATGGTCCCATACATCTTCTTGTCTTTGGCGGCAGCCAGGGCGCGCGCGCCTTGAGCGAGATCGTTCCGGCCGCCATCGCTTTGTTGCCCCCGGCAATGAAGGCGCGGTTGGATATCGTTCAGCAATGCCGCCCCGAAGATATCGATGCCGTTCGCGCCTTATATAATAAAGAGGGCGTGAAGGCAGAGCTGGCGCCCTTTTTCAAAGATCTGCCCGCGCGGATGGCATGGGCGCATCTTGTCATCGGCCGCGCCGGTGCGGGCACGGTGGCGGAGCTGATGGTGATCGGTCGCCCGGCCATCCTTGTTCCGCTGCCGCATGCGCTCGATGACAATCAGACACCCAACGCCGATGCGCTTGCCGAAGCCGGCGGCGGCTGGCGCGTGGCGCAGAAAGACCTTTCGCCGGAAAAGCTGGCAACGCTGTTGCAAAGCGCCTTCGCCGCGCCGGACGATCTGGCGAAGCGGGCGGCTGCCGCGCATTCGTTGGCCAAACCGGATGCCGCGCAACGCCTGGCGGACGTCGTGGACAAACTGGCGAGGGCGGCATGACGGTATCGCCCACCCGTGTCCCGCTCGACATCGGCACGATCCATTTCATCGGGATCGGCGGCATCGGCATGAGCGGCATCGCGGAGATTATGCACAATTTCGGCTACAAGGTTCAGGGCTCCGACGCCGCCGAGAACGCGAATGTAAAGCGCCTGCGCGGCATGGGCATTCCCGTCGCCATCGGTCACGACGCGATGAACCTGAAGGATGTCGCGATCGTCGTTTATTCCTCCGCTGTGAAGCCGGGGAATGTCGAACTGGAAACGGCGCGGGCGTTGCAGCTTCCGCTTGTGCGCCGCGCCGAGATGCTGGCCGAGATCATGCGGCTGAAGAATTGCGTCGCCATCGCCGGCACCAATGGAAAGACGACGACCACGACGCTCACCGCCGCGCTGATCGATGCGGGCGGCCTCGACCCCACCGTTGTGAATGGCGGAATCATCAACCAGTACGGCACCAATGCGAAGCTGGGCGCGGGCGACTGGGTTGTCGTCGAGGCAGACGAAAGCGACGGCACCTTCCTGCGTCTTCCCGCGACCGTTTCGGTCGTGACCAATATCGATCCGGATCATCTCGACTATTTCGGCACCTTCGACCGCATGCGCGATGCCTTCCAGCGCTTTGTCGAGAACGTGCCGTTTTACGGTTTCGCCGTGTTGTGCCTCGATCATCCCGAAGTGCAGGCCATGATCGGGCGGATCGAGGATCGCCGCATCGTCACTTACGGATTCAGCCCGCAGGCGGATGTCCGGGCGACCAATATGCGTTTTGCCGAAGGCGCATCGCATTTCGACGTGACGGTTTTGAACCGGCGCACCCTGAAGGAAACCCGCCTGGAAGGCATGCGCCTTCCCATGCCGGGGGAGCACAATGTGCTCAACGCGCTCGCGGCGATCACGGTCGCGCGCGAGCTTGGCGTCTCCGACGAAAAGATTCGCACCGCGCTTTCCAGTTTCCGCGGCGTGGGCCGCAGGTTTACGCGGGTGGGCGAATGGAACGGAACGGCCATCGTCGACGATTACGGTCATAACCCCTTCAAAATCGCGGCGGCCCTGCGAGCGGCGCGGCAGGCTTATGCGGGGCCGGTCGTGGCCGTTGTGCAGCCGCATCGCTACACCCGCCTGCGCGATACGTTCGAACAATTCGCCAAATGCCTGAATGACGCGGATGTGGCGATCATCGCGCCGGTCTATGCCGCGGGCGAGCAGCCGATCGAAGGCATCAACCGGGACAGCTATGTCGAGGCGCTCAGAAGCCATGGGCATCGCAATGTGCTCGCGATAGACAGCGAAAGCGATCTGCCGGCCGTGCTTGCGCCTCACCTGAAACCCGGCGGCGTGGTGGTCATGCTCGGTGCAGGCTCTATCTCGGGTTGGGCGCACAATCTGGAACGTGCATTGAAGGCGCAGGAGGGAAAGGCGTGATGATGCCCCATTCCCGCGATGCGCTGCCGCCGGTGCGCGGTACTTATGCCGAGAATGCTCCATTGAAGGATCTCGTCTGGTTCCGCGCAGGCGGCAACGCGGAAATCCTTTTTCGCCCGGCGGATGCCGACGATCTGGCGACCTTCCTTGCGGCGAAGAACGCCGATACGCGCATCAGCGTCATTGGCGTCGGCTCCAACCTTCTTGTTCGCGATGGCGGCATCCCCGGCGTGGTCGTTCGCCTTCCGGGTGCGTTCGGCAAGATCGTCGTCGAAGGCAAGCGCATCCACGCGGGTGCCGCTGCATTGGATGCCGCCGTTGCGCGGCAGGCGGCGGAGGCGGGCATCGCCGGTCTGGAATTCCTGCGCGGCATTCCCGGCACCATTGGCGGAGCGTTGCGCATGAACGCCGGCTGCTACGGACGCGAGATCAGGGACATCTTCGTGGAAGCCACCGCTATCGACGGGCGGGGCAACAGGCACGTCCTCAAGGCTGCCGACATGGGCTTTGTCTATCGCAAATCGCAGGTGCCGGAAGATTTCATCTTCGTTGAAGCTGTCTTCGAAGGCGAGGCGGGCGACGCTGCAGAAATCAAGGCGCGGATGAACGCGCTGGTCGAGCAGCGCGAAAGCACGCAGCCGGTGAAGTCGCGAACCGGCGGATCGACGTTCAAGAATCCGCCGGGGCACAAGTCCTGGCAGTTGATCGACGAAGCCGGTTGCCGCGGTCTTGTGCGCGGGGGCGCGCAGGTCAGCGAGAAGCATTGCAACTTCCTGATCAATACCGGCGATGCAACGGCCGCCGACATCGAGAGCCTCGGCGAAGAGGTTCGCGCACGGGTGAAGGCGAAATCCGGCATCGATCTGGAGTGGGAAATCAAGCGGGTGGGCGTGCCATGACAACGACATATAAAAAGGTGGCCGTGCTGCTGGGCGGTTTCTCTGCGGAACGCGACGTCAGTCTCTCTTCCGGCGCGGGCTGCGCGAAGGCGCTGCGCGAGGAAGGGTTCGAGGTTGTCGAAATCGACCCGAAGACGTCCGATCTCGCCGCGCAGCTCCATGCTGCCAAACCGGATGTCGTGTTCAACGCCTTGCATGGCCGCTGGGGCGAAGACGGTTGCGTGCAGGGCCTCCTGGAACTGCTGCGTATTCCCTACACCCATTCCGGCGTCCTCTCCTCGGCGCTGGCCATGCACAAGCAGCGCACCAAAGACATCTACGCCGCGGCGGGGCTTCCCGTCGTGAGGTCCATCGTCGTGGACCGGCGCGCGGCGGCCGCCCAGCACCTGATGGAGCCGCCCTATGTGGTGAAGCCGGTGAACGAAGGTTCGTCCGTCGGCGTCTTCATTATCCGCAAGGGCGACAATCGTCCGCCGGAAGCGCTGGGAAAAGAAGAATGGAATCTCTCCAGCGAGATGATGGTCGAAGAATATGTGCCCGGCCGCGAACTCACTGTCGCGGTGATGGGCGGCAAGGCCTTGGGCGTGACCGAGATCACGACCGGTCTGGCATTCTACGACTACGAAGCAAAATATTCCGAAGGCGGTTCGATCCATATTCTTCCGGCCAAGGTGCCGGACGCGGTGGCGAAGGAAGCCATGCGCCTCGCCGAAGCCGCGCATGCCGCGCTCGGCTGTCGCGGCGTCTCACGCACCGACCTCCGGTTTGACGATACCGGCGCCAAGCCGCGCCTTGTTTTGCTCGAAACCAACACCCAGCCCGGCATGACGCCGACATCGCTGGTGCCGGAGCAGGCCGCCTATACCGGCATGACCTATGCCAAGCTGTGCCGCTGGATCGTGGAGGACGCTTCATGCGATCGATGAAGGCGCCCAAGCGGCCCAGCCCGCGCGCGAATTCCGGACGCCGCGGCGCCTCGCCTGTGCGCGCCCCGCGCCGTCAGCAATTCGGCAAGCGCGAGACATTCAACGACGGCGCGCTGGCGCGGTTCATCCGCGAGACACGGGAGCGCCTCACGCCATCGCGCCCGATGCTCTACATCAGCACAAGCCTATTTGTGCTGACCGTGCTGGTGGGCCTTTTCGTCGGCGGCTATGTCGGCCGCATGATCGCGGGCATAGACGATGGTTTGAACACCATCGCCGCCGATGCGGGATTTGGTATCGCCTCCGTCCATCTTGCGGGCAACCGGCATACACCGCCGGCCAGCATCCTGGCGGCCCTGGGCTTCGAACCCGGCCAGTCGATCTTCGGCGCGGATATTCGGGCGGCGCGGGCGCGGCTGCTGCAACTCGATTGGGTGGCGAAGGCCGATGTCAGCCGCCGCTATCCGGATTCCATCTCGGTCAGCATCGTGGAGAAGAAGCCGTATGCGCTCTGGCAGGCGGCGGACGGTCTTCACGTCATTGAGCGCTCTTCCAAGCCTATCTCCTTCGCGCGCGCGCAGGACTATCCGCATCTGCCGCTCTTTGTTGGCGGCGCGCCGCAGGGCGGCGCCGATCTTGTGCAGGCAATCGCCCAGCACCGCGCCGTTAACGCGCGTGTGAAAGCCATGCAGCGCATCTCGGGCCGCCGCTGGAATCTTCTTCTGGACGATGGTGTTGTCGTGAAGCTTCCCGAGGAAGGCTGGCGCAAGCAGATCGACGCG
>JAFECN010000137.1 GCA_018242145.1 Pseudomonadota bacterium | reverse complement strand
GGCCTTGCGGCTTTCCTCCATCAGCTTCGCGAAAGACGACGGATCGTTGATGAAACGCCTCTGGCCTTGCGTGGGCGGCGCACCGCCGAAGCCGGAATGCGCGTAGAACACGGGCAGCAGCGTGAGCGCGATGCCGGTGTTGCGCGCGGCTTCCGCGATGTGCGCGCCCATTTCGGCGATGTTCGCATAAGGCGCGCCGTTTTCATCGTGGTGCAGGTAATGGAACTCGCCGACGCGGGTGAAACCGGATTCGAGCATTTCCATATATGCGAGTTCGGCAATCGCCTGCATCGCCTGCGGCGTGAGGCGATCGACGAAGCGATACATGACATCGCGCCATGTCCAGAAGCTGTCGTTCGCGGGGCCGCGCATTTCGGCCAGCCCCGCCATGCCGCGCTGAAAGGCATGGCTGTGCAGGTTGGGAAGGCCGGACAGCGCGATACCGTGGCGCTCGTCGCCGCTCGCAGGTGCAACACCTTTCTCCACGCGCGCGATGGTGTTGCCCGCGAAGGTGATGCGGACATCGGACGCCCAGCCTTCGGGCAGAAGCGCGGAGGAAAACCACAGCGGCACGGGCCGACACGCCTTCGGTTGCAACGCCGTCTTAGCGGACCTAAGAGATAAAGTGGAGCATCCTCCGAAACACCCCATGACCTGCGACACGCTTTGGCACAATGCGCGGCTTGCGACCCTCTCCGGGCTCGGGCTGGGCGTGGTCGAGCAGGGCGCGGTGGCGGCGAAGGACGGAAAAATCGTCTATGCGGGGCCGCAGGCCGATGCGCCGGACGCGATGCGGCGCGTGGATTGCGCGGGCCGCTGGATCACGCCGGGACTGGTCGATTGCCACACGCACCTTATCTATGCCGGCGACCGCGCGCGCGAGTTCGAGATGCGGCTGAACGGCGCCACCTATGAAGAGATCGCCAAAGCGGGCGGCGGCATCGTCTCGACGGTGACGGCGACGCGCGCGGCCTCGCAGGACGCATTGGTGGCGTCCGCCCTGCCCCGCCTCGATGCGCTGATCGCGGACGGCGCCTGCACGGTGGAGATCAAATCCGGTTACGGGCTTTCGCTGGACGACGAACGGAAGATGCTACGCGCCGCGCGGGCGCTGGCGGACAGGCGCAAGGTGCGCATCGTCACCACCTTCCTCGGCGCGCATGCGCTGCCGCCGGAGGCGAACGGGGACAAGGACCGCTATATCGATCTGGTCTGCAACGAGATGATTCCGGTGGTGGCGCGCGAGAAACTCGCCGATGCGGTGGATACGTTCTGCGAAGGCATCGCGTTTTCCGCCGAACAGACGCGCCGCGTGTTCGAGGCGGCGAAGAAGCACGGCCTTCGCGTAAAATTGCATGCGGACCAGCTATCCAATCTTCACGGTGCCGAGCTTGCCGCCACGTTCGGCGCACTCTCCGCCGACCATCTGGAACACACCGACGAAGCGGGCATCGCGGCGATGGCGAAGGCGGGCACGGTGGCCGTGCTGCTGCCCGGCGCGTTCTATTTCCTGCGCGAGACGAAACAACCGCCGCTCGATCTGATCCGCAAGCATCGCGTTCCGATTGCGATTGCGACCGACAACAATCCCGGCACCTCGCCGCTGACATCCCTGCTGCTGACGATGAACATGGCGGCGACCTGTTTCCGCATGACGGTGGCGGAATGCATTGCCGCCGTCACGCGCGAAGGCGCGCGCGCTCTTGGCATTTTGAATCAAACTGGAACGCTGGACGCCGGGAAAGATTGCGACCTTGCAATCTGGAATGTCGAGAACCTTGCAGAGCTTGTTTACAGAATGGGCTATAATCCGCTGCACGCCCGCGTGTGGAACGGACAATGACGAACAAGCATTCCTGGCTTTCGGTCGAAAGCGGCGACGCGCCGCTGATCGTTTCCATTCCGCATTCCGGCACCGACATTCCGCCGGAGATCGAAAGCGAACTCGTCTCCGGCTGGCTTGCGCGCAAGGATGCGGACTGGTGGGTGCACAAGCTTTACGATTTCGCGGGCGGGTTGGGCACGACGGTGATCCGCACCGCGATCTCGCGCACCGTGATCGACGTGAACCGCGATCCTTCCGGCAAGTCGCTCTATCCGGGGCAGGCGACGACGGAGCTTTGCCCTTCCACCACCTTCGACGGCGAGCCGCTTTACAAGACGACATCGCATCCGCCGGACTCGACGCAGATCGCCGCACGGCGGCTGAAATATTTCACGCCCTATCACGACGCCATCGCGGACGAGATCGCGCGGCTGCGCAGCATCCATGAGCGCGTGGTGCTGTTCGAGGCGCATTCCATCCGCAGCGATGTGCCGCGCCTGTTCGACGGCGAATTGCCGAATTTCAACATCGGGACCAATTCCGGCGCCTCCTGCGCATCGGAATTGCAGCGCACGGTGGAAGCGGTGTGCGATGCTTCGCGCTTCTCCCGGGTGACGAATGGCCGCTTCAAGGGCGGCTGGACGACGCGGCACTATGGCGAGCCGCAGATGGGCGTGCATGCCATCCAGCTCGAACTGGCCTGCCGCGGTTACATGGACGACCCGGCAAAGATCTCCGAAGCCAACTGGCCCGCACCCTATGACGAGACGCGCGCGGGCGAGATGCGAAAATGTCTCACCGCGATCCTCGAAGGCTGCATTCGTTTCGCGGACACGGGCCATGCCTATGGCGCGACATCGCAGCTTTCGCCGGAGCCCCTTAGCGCCCCCTAAATTGTCATGGCCCGCAAAGGCGGGCCACCCAGGTGGGCATAGAGCATCTCTGCGCGCGAGGACACGCGCTTAATGGGTGGCCCGGACAAGCCGGGCCATGACAAGATGGGACGTAGATGATTTGAGATTTCCCCCATGACCCGCATCGACAACACCCGCCACATCCAGGCCGCGCACGGCACCACGCTGTCCGCGAAAAGCTGGCTGACCGAAGCGCCCTTGCGCATGCTGATGAACAATCTGGATGCGGCGGTGGCGGAGCGGCCGGAGGAACTGGTCGTCTATGGCGGCATCGGCCGCGCCACGCGCGACTGGGAATCGTTCGACCGCATCGTCGCCGCACTGAAGCGGCTGGAAGGCGATCAATCGCTGCTGGTGCAATCGGGAAAGCCGGTGGGGATTTTCCGCACGCATCCCGATGCGCCGCGCGTGTTGATCGCCAATTCCAACCTCGTGCCGCATTGGGCGACGTGGGACAAATTCCATGAACTCGATCGCAAGGGCCTGATGATGTACGGCCAGATGACGGCCGGATCGTGGATCTATATCGGCAGCCAAGGCATCGTTCAGGGCACGTACGAAACCTTCGCCGAGATGGGCCGCCGGCATTTCGGCGGCGATCTGCGTGGGCGTTGGATTCTCACCGCGGGCCTCGGTGGCATGGGTGGCGCGCAACCACTCGCCGCGGTGATGGCGGGCGCCTGCATGCTCGCCATCGAATGCCAGCCCTCGCGCATCGAGATGCGGCTGAAGACGAAATATCTCGATCATCAGGCGAAGACGCTGGACGAAGCGCTGGAGATGATCGCGCGCGCCTGCAAAGAGAAGAAAGCGATCTCCGTCGGCCTGCTCGGCAATGCGGCGGAGATTTTGCCGGAGATGGTGAAACGCGGCATCAAGCCGGATGCGGTAACGGACCAGACCAGCGCGCACGATCCGATCAACGGCTATCTGCCCGCGGGCTGGACGCTGGACGAATGGGCGAAGAAGCGCGAAAGCGATCCCAAGGCCGTCGAGCACGCGGCGAAGCAGAGCATGGTGAAGCATGTGCAGGCGATGCTGGATTTTCACAAAATGGGAATCCCCGTTGTCGATTACGGCAACAACATCCGCCAGATGGCGCTGGAAGAAGGGCTGAAGGACGCGTTCGATTTTCCGGGTTTCGTTCCGGCCTATATCCGCCCGCTGTTCTGCCGCGGCATCGGCCCGTTCCGCTGGGCCGCGCTCAGCGGCGATCCGGAAGACATCTACAAAACCGACCAGAAGATGAAAGAGCTTCTGCCCAACGACAAGCACCTGCACAACTGGCTCGACATGGCGCGCGAACGCATCACGTTCCAGGGCCTGCCCGCACGCATCTGCTGGATCGGCCTGGGCGACCGTCATCGCGCGGGACTTGCCTTCAACGAGATGGTGGCGAAAGGCGAATTGAAAGCGCCGGTGGTGATCGGGCGCGATCATCTCGATAGCGGATCGGTGGCATCGCCCAACCGCGAAACCGAAGCGATGATGGACGGATCGGATGCCGTATCCGACTGGCCGCTGCTCAATGCACTGCTGAACTGTGCGTCCGGCGCGACCTGGGTGTCGATCCATCACGGCGGCGGCGTCGGCATCGGTTATTCGCAGCACGCCGGCATGGTGATCGTCGCCGACGGCACGACGGAAGCGGCGAAACGCCTGGAGCGCGTGCTCTGGAACGATCCCGCCAGCGGCGTCATGCGCCACGCCGATGCCGGCTACGACATCGCCATCGCCTGCGCCCGCGAACAGGGACTTGACCTGCCGTCGCTGGGATGATCCCGCAGCGAAAAGAAGAGGTCAACGCGGCAGCGCCGTCGTTCCCGTGAACGGATTGAATCCCGTCTGCGCCAGCGCGGCCCAGGCGAGTGGGGCGAGCGCGGAGATGTGGTAGTAGACACGGCGCTTGCGAACATCCGTTTGCAGATCGAAGCCGGTGGACATGGTGGTGTCGGCGGCGAAATAGCCGCCGTCCGGCGCGCGGTTCTTTTCGGCGGCGGCGGACAGCGCCTGCGCCTCCTTCGCCCGGCCCAGAAGCTTCATCGTCAGCGCGCCCTGCTCGGTGCCTTCGGTCCACAAACCGCTGCGGCCGCCGCCATAGGCGAACCCGCCGCGCAGCGCCATGCGCGCCATCGCCGTCTTGATGACCGTATCGGCATGGGTGCGCGCGGCGGGAATGGCAAGTAGCGGCCATAGCTGGGCATCCAGCGCCAGCATGGTGTTGCGCGTGGCGCCGTCTTCCGCCGTGCCGGACTCGAAACAGCCGCAAGCCGGATCCCACATCGCGAGCACAAAGACCGATGCCGCATCCGCGCGCCGGCGCCAATGCGCATCGCCGGTTGCGGCGGCCAGAAGGGTGAAAGCCGCGGCAAGATCGGTGTTGTGCTCCGTCGCCTTCCAGCGATTGACCGCGGGCTGCGGCTGATCGCCGAACGTGCCGCCCATGAACCCTTCCGGCACGCGCCCATCGAACTGCGTGTCCACCCATTTGGCCAAGCGCAACGCGCCGGCGCGAAAGCGCGCATCCGCGCCCACCTTGTCGAGCGAGAGCAGCGCCAGCATCGCCCACGCCATGTTCCCGGTGTCGCTGCCGACCTGGTACTGGTCTTCCACCCAGCGGTTCTGCGTCTTGTCCCACCAGCCCGCGAGCTTGACCGGCTTGTCCGCATGGCCGCCCGCATAGCTGTTGCGCAGGCGGCCGTCATGCCAATAGCGGTCGTGATTCAGCGCGATCAGGATGGCATCACCGATGCGGGTTGCATCTTTGACATTGCCGCAGCCGACGAGTGCGACCACCGACAATGCGTTGCCATAGAGGAACGCGGTGTTCTGCAGCGGTCCGGCCGGCGCGGTGGAATAGCTGGTGAGAAAGCCCGGCCCGGGAGGCAAACGCGACACCCGCGCGGCCAGCACCGAACAGGCGGACGGTTCGGCTTGAGCGGCACAGGGCAGCACGAAACAGCCAAGCACGACAGCCGCCCACAGCGCCAGTTTCGAAAAGATGCCGGTCAATGCAAACCGATTTTCAGTTCTTTGCCGACCGCGCGCGCATATTTCACCAGCGACGTGGTGGAAGGAAAGCCATTTCCACTTTCCATGCGGGCCACGGCGGACTGCGTTGTGCCCATCTTCCGGGCAACCTGGCCTTGCGTCATCTTCGCGCCGAGCCGCGCCTTGATGAGCGCCTCGGCCAGCGCGAATTCCGGGCCGAGACGGTCGTATTCGGCTTTGACTGCAGGGTCCTTCAACAACTGTTTTTTGAACGCCGCGAAACTTTTCATTCCTTTACGCCCTTCAAACGCACCAAGGCGATCTCCAGTTCATGCTGCGGTGTCTTCTGCGTTTTCTTCACGAAGGTACGCAGGACGACCACCCTCTGACCACTCGCCGTGGCATAAATGGAGCGGGCTATCCCGTCCCGGCCTTTCAACCGTATCTCCCAAAGCTTACCTGCGAGATGCTTTGCATGCGGTTCGCGCAATGCAGAAAGACCGTGAGTCTCGATCATTTCGGTGATGCGAAGAAATCGACCTTTCATATCGGCCGGAAGCGCCAATATTTCAGCCTCCGCAGCAGCGTTGACGACGCTCACAGTCCAGCTCATACATGTATATAGCAAAAATGCTATATAACAGTCAAGCCAGCGCCTGTTGCAGATCGGCGATGAGGTCGTCTGCGTCTTCCACGCCGCAGGAGAGGCGTACCAGCGCGTCGGAGATGCCGAGTTCGGCGCGCTTGTCCGCCGGGATCGAAGCATGGGTCATGATCGCGGGGTGTTCGATCAGGCTTTCCACGCCGCCGAGCGATTCCGCCAGGGTGAACAGCTTGCAGCGTTCCAGGAACCGGCGCGTGCCGGCCAGATCGCGCTTCAGCACCACCGTCACGATGCCGCCAAAGGCCGCCATCTGCGCTTTGGCCAGCGCATGCTGCGGATGGCTTTCGAGGCCGGGGTAGAACACGCGCTCCACATCCTTGCGCGCTTCCAGCCAGCGGGCGATCTTCAGTGCGTTGGCGCAATGCCGCTCCATGCGCAGCGCCAGCGTCTTCAAGCCACGCAGCGCGAGGAAGGAATCGAACGGGCCCTGAATGGCGCCGACGGCGTTGTGCAGGAAGGCCAGCCGATCGGCCAGATCCTTGTTGCCGCCCACCACCGCGCAGCCGCCGACGATGTCGGAATGGCCGTTGAGATATTTCGTGGTGGAGTGCACCACGATGTCGATGCCGTGTTCCAGCGGCCGCTGCGTATAAGGCGAGGCAAAGGTGTTGTCCGACGCCGTGAGAATACCGCGCGACTTGGCCAGCTTCGCGATGCCCGCGAGATCGGCCAGCCGCAGCAGGGGATTGGTGGGCGTTTCCACCCAGATCAGTTTCGTGTTCGGCTTGATCGCGCGTTCGATATTGGCGAGATCGGCCATGTCCACGAAGTCGAAGGCAAGGCCCGCGCTGCGCTTGCGCACCTTGTCGAACAGGCGGAAGGAGCCGCCGTAAAGATCGTCGCTGGCGATGACATGCGTGCCGCTGTCCAGCAATTCCAGAATCGTGGAGATCGCGGCCAGGCCCGACGCGAAGGCATAACCGCGCTCGCCCGATTCCAGATCGGCGACGCAACGCTCGAAGGCCTGCCGCGTGGGATTCTGCGAGCGGGAATATTCGTAGCCCTTGTGCACGCCCGGCGATTCCTGCGCGTAAGTGCTGGTGGCGTAGATCGGCACCATCACCGCGCCGGTGGTGGGATCGGGATGCTGGCCCGCGTGGATCGTGCGGGTGGCGAAGGCGAGGCGGTTCTTGCCGTCTGTCATTTCTGCAATCTCAGATGGTTGATGAGGTCGATGCGGGTGATGAGACCCACGAATTTGTCGTTGTCGCAGACGATGGCGACTTCATTGCGCTCGAAGATCGGCGGCAGTTTTTCCAGCGCGTCGTTCACCTGCACGGTCTTCAGCCGCGCCGTCATGGCGCAGCGCACCGGATCCTTGAATTGCTGCGCGCGGAACTGATCGTGGCCTTCGACATGGGCGAGGATGTCGTGCTCGTCGAGGATGCCGACGATCTTGCCGTCCATCACCACGGGAAGCTGCGACACGTCGCTGGCGCGCATGCGGTTGTAGGCGACGAGCAGCGTGTCGTCCGGCCCCACGGTGATCGTGCCGCCTGTCTCATGCGTGCGCGCGATGAGATCGGAGAGGTTGCCTTTGAGATTGCGCCCGGAGAGCCCCTGCTCCATCACCCAGTAATCGTTATAGACCTTGGAGAGATATTTGTTGCCGTTGTCCGGCACCAAAGTGACCACGCGCTTGGGCGTGGTCTGCTCGCGGCAATAGCGCAATGCCCCGGCGAGCAATGTGCCCGACGAGGAGCCGCCGAGAATGCCTTCCTTGGAAAGAAGCGCACGCGCCGTTTCGATGCTTTCCTTGTCGCTGATGGCATAGGCTTTCTTCACCAGATCCAGATCGCAATTCGGGGGCACGAAATCCTCGCCGATGCCTTCGATGGTCCATGAGCCGGGCTCGATCATCTTTCCGGTCTTGATCAGGGGCGCGAGGATGGAGCCCACCGGATCGGCCAGAACGATCTCGGTCTGCGGCGAAACCTTTTTGAAGAAGCGGCCGATGCCCGTCATGGTGCCGCCGCTGCCGACGCCGACGACCACCGCATCCACCTTGTGATCGAGCTGTTCCCAGATCTCAGGCGCGGTGCCCTCTTCATGCGCCTTGGGATTGGCGGGGTTGGCGAACTGGTTCACATAGAACGCGCCGGTTTCCTCCGCGATGCGCGCGGCCATGTCCTGATAATAATCGGGATGGCCTTTGCCCACGTCAGACCGCGTGATGCGCACATCCACGCCCAGCGCGCGCAGGTGCTGGATCTTCTCGCGCGCCATCTTGTCCGGCACGATGAGGATGAGCTTGTAGCCTTTCAGGATGCCGACCTGCGCAAGGCCAAGGCCGGTATTGCCGGCGGTGGCTTCGATGATGAGGCCGCCGGGCTTCAGCTTGCCCTCCTTCTCCGCCGCTTCGATCATGGATTTGCCGATGCGGTCCTTGATGGAGCCGCCGGGGTTCTGGTTCTCCAGCTTCACGAAGAGCTGGCAGGGGCCGGTGTCGAAGTGGGTCAGCTCCACCATCGGCGTGTTGCCGATCAGGTCGAGCGCGGATTTCACGGGTTTGGGCGGACGGATATTTGTCATGGAGGGCGATTTCTGGGGTTCGCTTTGCGCGGCGAACATAGCGCCGCGCGCGGGGGCAAAGCCACCGGCGTTCCCGCAATTAAAAGCCGCTTTCGCCGCTGTATTTGTTCGGGAATTTCCGCTATCCCGCTGGGCTCGCTATGATTATCCGTCAGCCGGAAAAGGCCCGAATTTGCGCGACATTCTGAAAGAGCTGGAACGGAAGATTCTCTGGCTTTCCGCCTGGACGATCCACAACGCCAATCATGTCCGCAAGGAAGACGACGCGGTGAAGGTGGGCGGGCATCAGGCGTCGTCGGCGTCGATGAACGCGATCCTGACGGCGCTCTATTTCGCGGTGCTGCGCCCGCAAGATCGCGTGGCGGTGAAACCGCATGCCTCGCCGGTATTCCACGCCATCCAATATCTGATGGGATTGCAGACGCGCGAGAAACTGGAAGCGTTCCGCGCCTTCGGCGGCGCGCAATCCTATCCTTCGCGCACCAAGGATATCGACGATGTGGACATCTCCACCGGCTCCGTAGGCCTTGGCGTGGCGATGACGGCGTTTGCGTCACTGACGCAGGATTACCTTGCGGGCAAGAATCTGATCGATCCGGACAGGCTTGGCCGTTTCATCGCGCTGGTCGGCGATGCGGAGATGGACGAGGGCAACATCTTCGAATGTCTGCTCGAAGGCACCAAACATTCGCTGCGCAACACCTGGTGGATCATCGATTACAACCGCCAGAGCCTGGACGGCGTGATCCGCGAGGGGCTGAAGCCGAAGTTCGAAAGCGTGTTCCGCGCCTGCGGCTGGGATGTGGTGACGCTCAAATACGGCCGCATGATGGAAGCCGCCTTCGCACGCCCCGGCGGCGAACAGTTGCGCGACTGGATCGACAACGCACCGAACGATCTCTACTCCGCCCTCACCTTCCAGGGCGGCAAGGCGTGGCGCGCGCGGTTGCACGCCGATCTCGACCGGCAATCCCCGGCGGGGCGGCTGATCGATTCGTATGATGATGAACAGTTGTGCGCGCTGATGTGCAATCTCGGCGGACACGACATCGACCTGCTGGTGGAGACGTTCAACAGCATCGATCACGACCGGCCCGTCTGTTTCATCGCCTACACGATCAAGGGCATGGGCCTGCCGCTGGCGGGCCACAAGGACAATCATGCCGGCCTGATGACGCCCGCGCAGATGGCCGAATTCCAGAAGCGCATGCAGGTGCGCGAAGGCCATGAGTGGGATCTGTTCGAAGGGCTGGAGCACAGCGAAGCCGAGTTCCGCGCGTTCCTCGACACGGTGCCGTTCTACGCAAAAGGCTGTCGCCGCTACGATGCGGCTTATATCGAACCGCCGAAAGAGATTCCGCTGCCGAAGACGGAGGAGATGTCCACGCAGGAAGGCTTCGGCCGCATCCTGTTCGATCTGGCGCGCGAGCAGACGGAGTTTGCATCGCGCATCGTGACCACGTCGCCGGACGTGACCGTCTCCACCAATATGGGCGGCTGGGTGAACCGGCGCGGCGTGTTCGACCGCAGCGAAGGCGCGGATCGTTTCAAGGAAGAGAAGATCGCCTCCACCTATCGCTGGGAACAGGGGCCGAAGGGGCAGCATCTGGAACTGGGCATCGCGGAGAACAATCTGTTCATCGCGCTGGCGGCGCTGGGGCTGTCGCATTCGCTGTTCGGGCAGCGGCTCATTCCCATCGGCACGCTCTACGATCCCTTCATCGCCCGCGGCCTCGATGCGCTGAATTACGCCTGCTACCAGAATGCGCGCTTCATTCTGGTGGCGACGCCGAGCGGCATCACGCTGGCGCCGGAAGGCGGCGCGCACCAGTCCATCGGCACGCCCTTGATCGGCATGGCGCAGGATGGACTGGCCAGTTTCGAGCCCGCCTTCGTGGACGAACTCGTCGAGATCATGCGCTGGTCGTTCGATTATGTGCAGCGTTCATCCGCCGAAGCCTCGGCGAAGGCGGACGACGGCGATCTCAAGCGTGGTGGCTGGCTGCGCGACGAGACGGGCGGCTCGGTTTACCTGCGCCTTTCCACCATGCCGCTGGAACAGCCCAAGCGCATGCTGGACGATGCGCTGAAGCAGCACATCATCAATGGTGCCTATTGGCTGCGCCCACCGGGGCCGAATTGCGAAATCTGCATCGCCTATCAGGGTGTGGTCGCGCCGGAAGCGATCAAGGCCGCGGGTTTCCTCGCGGAAGATCGCAACGATGTGGCGGTGCTGGGCGTGACATCGGCGGATCGTTTGAACGCCGGGTGGCAGGCCGCCTCGCGCGCGCGGCGCGCGGGCGACAGGTCGGCGCGATCGCATATCGAAACCCTGCTCGCAGACCTGCCCGCCTTCAGCGGCATCGTGACCGTGATCGACGGCCATCCGGCGACACTCTCCTGGCTCGGCGGCGTGCATGGCCATCGCGTGGCATCGCTGGGCGTGGAGCATTTCGGACAGTCCGGCCGCATCGCGCAGCTTTACGACTATTACGGCCTCGACGCCGCGGCGATCCTGCACGCGGCCGGTTCGCTCGTGCAGGGCCGCCCTATTCGCTATCTGAAACTGGCATCCAAAAACTAGGGAGAGACATATGGGAAGGCTTCAGGGATACGGCACCGTTGTCACCGGCGCGGGCAGCGGCATCGGGCGGGCGACGTCCAAGCTGTTCGCGGCCGAAGGCGCGAGCGTCGTCTGCTTCGACAAGACCGATGGCGTGAACGAGACGGTCGATGCGATCAAGAAAGCGGGCGGCAAGGCGATGGCCATGCAGGCCGATGCGTCCAGCGAAGCGGATGTGGCGAAGGCCGTCGATACCGCGGTGAAGGAATTCGGCAGGCTGGATGCGATCTATGCGAATGCCGGAATTTCCGGCGGCGGCGATCCGCCGTTCTTCGAACTCACCGCCGAACACTGGCGCAGGATTCTGGATGTGAACCTGATCGGCGTGTTCCTGGCGATCAAGCACGCGAGCCGCGTGATGGTGCCGAACAAGAAAGGTTCGATCATCTGCACCGCATCGGTGGCGGGCATCCGCTCCGGCGCGGGACCCGGCCCTTATAGCGCCAGCAAGGCAGGCGTGATCAATCTCGTCACCACGGCGGCGAATTTTCTGTACGGCACGGGCGTGCGCGTGAACGCGATCTGCCCCGGCATCATCGAGACCGGCATGACCAAGCCGATCTTCGACCGCGCGAAGGAGCGCGGCACCGAAGGCAAGATCGGCCAGCTCAATCCGCTGAAACGTTACGGCCATCCGGAAGAGATCGCGGGCGCGGCGCTGTTCCTCGCCAGCGACGACGCCTCTTATGTGAACGGCCACGCATTGCCGGTGGATGGCGGATTGTCGAGCTCGCTGCCGGTGACGGGGCGGGGCTAAACAATCACCTCCCCCTTGTGGGGAGGTCGGAGAGCGAAGCGATCCGGGTAGGGGGTGGCGCGAGGCGATCCCCCTACCTGAAAAATTCTTCGCTGCGCTCGAATTTTATCGGCCTCCACGAGGGGGAAGCGATTTTCTAGTACCCCATCAGCCGCGCATACCGATCCCGATGGAACGACGCCGAGCCATAGGTCGCTTCCGCGGCGCGGGCGCGTTTGAGATAGAGGCCGGAGTCGTGCGCGTCGGTCATGCCGATGCCGCCATGCATCTGCACCATCTCGTTCGACACCAGATGCGCCAGCTCGTTCACCTTCGCTTTCGCCAGCGAAACGAGCGCGGGGATGTCGTTGGCGTTCCGGTCGATGGCCGTGAGCGCGGCTTCGACGCAGGAGCGCGTCAGTTCCAGATCGGTGAACATCTTGGCGGCGCGATGCTGCAGCGCCTGGAAGGTGCCGATCACCTGGCCGAACTGTACGCGGGTCTTCAGGTAGTCCAGCGTGGTCTCGAATTCCTGCGTCGCGGCGCCGAGCATTTCCGCCGCCAGCGCGGCACGGGCGCGGTCCAGCGTGGCGTCCAGCACATCGAAGCCGTTGTCCACGGCGCCAAGAACGGCGCTGCCGGGCACTTCGACATTGTGGAATTCCAGATTGGCGACGCCGCGGCTGTCCACGCTCTTGAGCTTCGTGCGCTTGAGGCCGCTCGCATTTCCCGGCACGAGGAACAGCGTGATGCCGTTCTTTTCGTCCGCCTTGCCGGCAGTGCGCGCGGCGACGACCAGCAGATCGGCGGCACCGCCATCCTGCACGAACAGTTTCTTGCCGTTCAGCGTGTAACCGCCGCCGGTTTTCTTCGCTTCGAGCGTCATGTGCGAGGGCGCGTGGTGCGATTTCTCGTCCACGGCCAGCGCGGCGATGGCTTTGCCTTCGGCGAGTTTCGGCAGCCATTCCTTCTTCTGCGCGTCGTTGCCCGCGATCAGCAGCGCCGAAGTGGCCGCCGCCGTGGACAGCAGCGGCGCGGCGGTGAGCGTGCGGCCCATCTCTTCCAGCACCAGGCCGAGCGTCAGATAGCCGAGGCCCGAGCCGCCGAACTCTTCGGGAATGATGATGCCGGTCCAGCCCATCTCCGCGATCTCTTTCCACGCGGCTTTGTCGAAGCCGTCTTCGTTGCCGCTGTCGCGCATCTTGCGGAACGCGGTGACGGGGGATTTCTCGCTGACCCAGCTCTTGGCCGCGTCGCGCAGCATGGATTGTTCTTCGGTTAGCACTGCCATGAGACACCTGTTTCTATTTTCTAGAAGCGAATAGGGAGTAGCGAATAGCGAGTAGGGATTCCCTATTCGCTATTCGCTACTCCCTATTCGCTATTCGCTTCGTCGTCATTGATGATCCAATAATCCAAGAATTCTCTTCGCGATGATGTTGTTCTGAATTTCGGCGGTGCCGCCATAGATCGTGACGGCTTTGCCGCCGAGCCAGGCGCGGGTGGATTCGATCTCTTCGCGGGTAAAGCCCTCGCCTTCCCAGCCAAGGCCCTGCGAGCCCATGATCTCCAGAAGAAGCTCCGCGCGTTCCTGCTGCAGCTTGCTGCCCGCGTTCTTCATGATCGAGGTCGTCTGGTTCGGGCCGGCGTTCGATTTCGCTTCGGCCTGCGCGCGGGCGATGGTGAGGGCGAAGGCGCGCGCGCTCATCTGGTGCTCGGCGATGCGGCCCTTCTCGTCCGTGCCGACATATTTCTTGGCGATCTCATCGATGCCCTGTGCCGCGCCGCCGCGGCCCGCGCTGCCGCCGCCGCTGCCAAGGCCCGCGCGTTCGAATTGCAGGAGGCGCTTGCCGATGGTCCAGCCGCCGTTCAGCGGGCCCATCAGATTTTCCTTCGGCACCTTCACATCGGTGAAGAAGGTTTCGCAAAACGGCGAGTTGCCGGAGATGAGCTTGATCGGGCGAACCTCCACGCCGGGCGATTTCATGTCGATCAGCAGGAACGAGATGCCTTCATGCTTCTTGCTGTTGTCGGTGCGGACAAGGCAGAAGCACCAATCGGCGAATTGCGCGCCGCTGGTCCAGATCTTCTGGCCGTTGACGAGATAATGATCGCCCTTGTCCACCGCCTGCGTGCGCAGCGCCGCCAGATCGCTGCCTGCGTTCGGTTCCGAATAGCCCTGGCACCAGCGCACCGTGCCGGTGACGATGCCCGGAACGTGGCGCGCCTTCTGCTCTTCGTTGCCGTATTCGAGCAGGGTGGGGCCGAACATCATCACGCCCATGCCGCCGATGGGATTCTTCGCGCCGATGCGCGCCATTTCCTGCTGCAGCACGCGCGCCTGCGCGTTGGTGAGCCCGCCGCCGCCATATTGCTTCGGATAGGTCGGCGTGCCCCAGCCTTTCGCGCCCATGCGCTCCTGCCAGAGCTTGGCATCGCCCGAGAGCGTGATGCCCGCCATCGCGGTCATGGAGACATCTTTGTCCTTCAGCGAGGGCGGAAAGTTCTCCGCCAGCCACGCGCGCGCTTCGGCGCGGAAGGATTCAAGCTCCGGGTCCAGCTTTTCAGCAGCCGACATTACCGTTCCTCCCTTGAAGCGAATGGCGAGTAGCGAACAGGGTTCACGCCCGCCGTTATTTTTCTATTCGCTACTCACTACTCGCTATTCGCTTATTGGTGATCCAACAAACCCAAAACCCGTTTCGAGACCACATTCAGATTCACTTCGCTCGTGCCACCCTCGATGGAATTTCCCTTCGAGCGCAGCATGCCGCGCATCGCGGCGATTTCCTCCGGCTTGTAGCTTTCGCCTTCCCAGCCGAGGCCCTGCGATCCCATCGCTTCCACCATCAGCTCGCAGCGATCCTGATTCAGCTTCGCGGCGGCATATTTGATGATCGACACGGCGGGCGACGGCCCCTTCGCGGCTTTGGATTCTTCCTCGATGCGGCGGACCGTCAGCGCGAAGGCGCGCGCGTCCATGCGGTGCGCGGTGATGCGCGCGCGCAGATCGGCATCGGCAATCGCGCCGTCTTCGGTGCCGACATAGTGCTTGGCGACATCTTCCAGCTCCACGCCGCTGCCGCCGCCGAAACCGCCGGAGGAGATGTTCTGGCGCTCGTATTGCAGAAGGCGCTTGGCGATTTCCCAGCCGCCGTTCAGCTTTCCGACCATCTGGTTCTTGGGAACCTTCACATCGGTGAAGAAGGTTTCGCAGAACGGCGACTGACCGCTGATCAGCTTGATCGGCCGCGCTTCCACGCCCGGCGTCGTCATGTCGAACAGGACGAAAGAGATGCCTTCATGCTTCTTCGTCGTGTCGGTGCGGACGAGGCAGAATATCCAGTCCGCCTGATCGGCATAGCTGGTCCAGATCTTCTGGCCGTTGATCAGGAAGTGATCGCCTTTGTCCTCGCACTTCGTGCGGAGCGACGCGAGGTCGGAGCCCGCGCCCGGTTCCGAATAGCCCTGGCACCAGCGGATTTCGCCACGCACGATCTGCGGCAGAAATTTCTTCTTCTGCTCTTCGTTGGCATATTCGAGCAGCACCGGCCCCAGCATCCACAAGCCGAACGACAGCAGCGCGGGACGCGCCTTGATGCGCCCCAACTCCTGGCCGAGCACCTTGGCTTCGTCTTTCGACAATCCGCCGCCGCCATATTCCTTGGGCCATGTCGGCGCGGTCCAGCCTTTCGCGCCCATGCGGTCGAGCCAGAGCTTGGCATCGGGATTCTTGTAGGTCTGCTTGCGGCCGCCCCAGACGGCATCGTCCTCGAAGGCGCCGCCGCCGGTTCCGCGCATCGAAGGCGGGCAGTTCTCTTCCAGCCATTTGCGCGTTTCCGCGCGGAAATTCTCCAGATCGCTCATGTGCTATCCCATACCGCTCCTTCGATTGCAGCATCAAATGACGCGGATGGGAAGGCGGCAAAAAGAAAGGGCGGCCAAAGCCGCCCTTTGTTGTCGTTGCGTAAAAATTCAGTGCGGATCGCCCGGCTCATCATGTTTGGGCTCATGCGCTTTCTTTTCTTTCGGCTCCGCGGGAGCACGCTTTTCCACAGCCGCTGGAGGCTTGGGCCGCTCGACGTTGGCGGGCCGTTCCACCGGCGCCGCCGGGCGTTCCCTCTCTGTAGGCATTTCTGCCTTCGGCGCATGACGCGGAACGCGCGGCGTTTCGGCGTCCGGCGTTGCGGCGGGAGCCGTCTCCGCTGCAGGTTTTTCAACATGAACGCGTTCGCGCGGCGTCTTTACCGGTGTTGTCATATCCGCCGGTGGCGCCATGCGATCGTGCATTCTCTTTTCGCGTGGCATTTCGGCAGCCGGCGTTGCGGCGGGGGCCATCTCCGCTGCGGGTTTTTGAACATGCGCGCGTTCGCGCGGCGTCTCCGCCGGTGTTGCCATATCCGCCGGTGGCGCCATGCGATCATGCATCCTCTTTTCGCGTGGCGTTTCCGCAGGGGTTGTGGGCGCCGGCGTCCCTGCCCCCGGAAAACGCCGCTCCATTGCGGGGGGCATTTTGTCTGCGGGCTTGCCTTTCGGCGCTTCGGCCGGTGTCGGAGCCGCCGCGGGACGTGGCGCCAGAGGCGCCTTCGTCACAGTTTCACGCGTGAACAGATGGGCCGGCGGCCTTCCGCCATGCGCGCGCGGCGCCTTTGTGGAGAGCGACTGGATCTGCACCGCCGTCGGCTTGGGCGCGCTATCGGCGAATCCCGAGCCGTGCGGCCGTTCGGCCCGCATGCGCGCCTGCAACTGGCTGCCCGTATCGGCGCGCGCCACAAATTGCGGCCGTCTGATCACCTGCGAGGCGCGAACAGTCTGCACATGACCGCCTGCTTCTCGCACGGCGCGGGGATCGATGCTGCGGTTCACGATGTAGTTGTTCACCACCGTGTAGTTTGTGACGTTGTGCGAATCGTTGATCAGTGTCTGGTAGTTGTTGCGCGGCGCCCGATAGCGGCTGTAGTCGCGCGCGCCGATATACTGGGTGCCGATGAACACCCAATTCGACGCAAACCGGTCGCGGCCGTAATCGCGGCCATACCAGCGCGAATAACCGTAATCGTCGTCGGTGTTGTTGAAGCTGATCGACAATCCGCCGATGGAAATTCCGATGCTGCTGCCGGGGCGGCGGCCGAGGAATTGATCGTCCGGCGGCATCGGCATCCATCCGATGTATTGGCCAGTGTTGCGCCACACGACCCAACCCGGGCTCCAGACGTAGCCCGGAATCCACATCCAGCCGTCATCCGGATCATTCACCCAGCGGCCATAGTGGAAGGGGATGTCACCCCATTCGTAATCGGAGACCCAAAGCCAGCCATATTCGTCGGTATCGACCCAGTGGCCGCGCGTGCCGTAGGGATGGAAGTCATCGGACACGTCGTCCGGAATCCACACCTCGCCCCAACGGTCGCTGTAAACCCAGTCGCCATATTGCGCGAGCTGATCGTGAAAGCTGTCGAAACTGATCGAAACATCCGCCTGCGCGGTCGCGGCAGACAGAATCGCGTCCGCCGAGACACCGCCAAGCAGCAACGCCGTCGCATAGACGGCCGTTCTCAAATACCTTTTCATGAGGCGCTCCTGAAATTGGCTACGCGCAGCGTAGCTCCCCGATGGGGCGGAACGTAAAACTACCGCCTGTGTTCCCCAACTTGAGAATTGTTAATTTGGGATCGATTCGATGAATTTCGCCAGCGACAACGCTTATGGTGCAGCGCCACAAATCCTGGCGGCCTTGAGCGCCGCCAATAACGGCACCGAAACGTCCTATGGCGAAGATGCGGTGACCGCGCGCGTGACCGGGAAACTGACCGCGCTCTTCGAGCACGCCATCGCGGTCTTCCCGGTCGTCACCGGCACGGCCGCCAATTCGCTGGCGCTGGCGACGCTCTGCCCGCCCTATGGCGCGGTGTTCTGCCATCGCGAAAGCCACATCGCGGTGGACGAATGCGCCGCGCCGGAGTTCTTCACCGGCGGGGCCAAGCTCGTTCATCTGGACGGCGAGGACGGCAAGATCACGCCCGCCGCCATCGCGGCCATGCTGCCCCACTATGCCCGCGGCGTTCACAGCCCAAAGCCCGCCGTCGTCAGCATCACCCAGGCGAGCGAAGTCGGCACGATCTACAGCGTCGCCGAAATCCGGGCGATTGCGGATGCCGCGCATAACAGTGGAATGACGTTGCACATGGACGGCGCCCGGTTCGCCAATGCCCTCGTCACGCTGGGCTGCACGCCGGCCGAGATGACGTGGAAAGCCGGTGTGGATGCGTTGTCCTTCGGCGCCACGAAGAACGGCGCTCTCTGCGCGGAAGCGGTGATCTTCTTCGATACGGCGCATACGCAGGCATTCGAATATCGGCGCAAAAAGGCAGGACATCTGGTTTCCAAGATGCGCTTCATCTCGGCGCAGCTCGATGCCTATCTTGAAAACGATCTGTGGCTTTCAAACGCGCGCCGCGCTAACGCTTTGGCCCGGCGGCTGGGCGACGGGCTTGCCGCCCTGCCCGGCGTGACCCTGGCCGGTCCGGTCGAAGCCAATGGCGTGTTCGCATGGATGCCCAAGCCCGTGGCGGCGCGGCTGCGCGAACGCGGCGCGAAGTTCTATGATTGGGCGCAGGAGCCGGAACGGGTGATGGTGCGGCTGGTGGTGAGCTTCGCGACGCCCGAAGCGGACGTCGCGAAATTCATCGAAACGGCGAAAGGCTAGATGCGGCCGACGAGAGTCAGCATGGCATCCTGGCTAGTGCCCTTGGTGCCGCCGAACCCGCGCAGATAATCGTAGTTCACCCCGACGTACCATCCGTCCGTGGTCACTCCGAGGCACGCGCCGAAGAAGAGATTGCCCCCCGCCGCATCG
>JAFECN010000136.1 GCA_018242145.1 Pseudomonadota bacterium | reverse complement strand
GAGCGTGCTCTCCGGGAACGACAAAGAGGCATGGGCCAGCGTTCACGCCATCCATGTCGATTTTCGCCGCCACCCGAAATAGCGCGTCCAGCCCTTTTTCTGACGGGATTGCAAGATTGACGTAACCCGGTCAGGGGCTAAAACGCGCGCAGACATGGCTGAGGCGCGCGGCATCTCATGAAGATCGTGGGCGGAAAATGGTCGAACTGGTCCGGCGGCGTGACCAGCAAACCCAAGCAATTCGTGGCGCCGAAGGATGAGGTGGAACTCGCGGCCGCGATCCGCTCCACCACCGACACGGTTCGCGCGCCGGGGAGCGGCCATTCCTTCACGCCGGTTTGCGCCTGCAACGGCATGATTGTCGATCTGGCGGCGTTTACGGGCCTCAAGAGCGTCGACAAGGAGAAGATGACGGCCACCTTCGGCGCGGCGACTCCGCTGTGGGCCATCGGTCCGGCGCTCCTGAAGGAGGGGCTCGGCCTCATCAACATGGGCGACATCGACCGCCAGACGCTGGGCGGTGTCGTCGGCACCGGCACGCATGGCACCGGCTACAAGCTTGGCAGCTTCTCGGCCGCGGTCGCCGGATTCAAACTCGTCACCGCGAATGGCGATCTGCTGAATTGCACGCCGGACGAGAATGCGGATGTCTTCGCGGCGGGCCGCTGCTCCATCGGCACGCTGGGCGTGATGACGGAAATCACGATCCATATCCGCCCGGCCTACAAGCTGGTGGAAAAGAATTTCCTGCTGCCGCCGGACGAGTTGTTCGCCAATCTGGACAGCCTCGTGAAGGGCAACCGGCATTTCGAATTCTTCTGGTTTCCCTATGCCGATGTGGCGATCTGCAAATCGCTCAACGAAACTGACGAGCCGGCGCCGCAACCGCGCAGCGCCGAAGCGATGCATGTGCGCGGCGAGAAGGGCAGTTCGCAGGAGAAGACGTTCGCCGCGATCAACGCCGTTCTGCCTTTCGCGCCGTTCCTGCTGAAGCAAACCCATGCGCTGTTTTCCCAGCTCATGCCGGGCGCGCCGAAGGTGCGCTGGAGCAGCGAAATCCTTCCCAGCCCCCGCACGGTGCGCTTCAACGAAATGGAATATGCCGTGCCCTATGCGAAAGGACCGGATGCCATTCGCGAGGTGGTGGCGAAAATCCGCAAGGACCGCATCAACACCGGCTTTCCCATCGAATATCGCAGCGTGGCCGCGGACGATGTGTGGATCAGCCCCTTTCAGGGCCGCGAAAGCGCCACCATCGCCGTCCATCAATACCGCACGGTGGACACCCAGCCTTATTTCGATGCCTGCGAGGCGATCTTCAAGCGCTATGAGGGCAGGCCGCATTGGGGCAAGCGTCATTCGCGTACGAGCCGGGATTTGCCCGCGGTTTACCCGGAATTCGGCCGGTTCCAGGAACTACGCAGAAGGCTAGATCCCGAAGGAAAGTTCTTGAACGAGCATCTTCGCGCTATATTTGAATAGCGCAGGAGATCGGATTCATGACGCGCAAGACAAAGGCGTTCTGGTTCAGTGTGGCGCTCGGCGCCCTGATCGCGGTCGCCGTGGCGGAGGAAAACTGGCCGATGGCGGCCATCGCTGGCGCGGCCATTGTCGTGACGCTCTGGATTTTCGTGCATGCCTATCCGCGCGACCTCGCGCCGCCGGCGGACCGCCGCCATGAGAATACGCTGCGCCGGAAAGCGGGACTGAAACCGCACTAAGCGAGCTTGCGGTAAAAGCAGACGGCTTCGCCGGTGTGGCAGGCCGGGCCGGTCTGATCCACTTTCAACAGCAGCGTATCGCCGTCGCAATCGACATAGGCTTCGACGAGCTTTTGCGTGTGACCGGAGGTTTCGCCTTTGGTCCACAGCGCCTTGCGCGCGCGCGACCAGTAGGTGACGGCGCCCGTGGCCAGCGTCTTCTCCAGCGCCTCGCGGTTCATCCAGGCCAGCATCAGCACCGCCCCGGTCTTCGCATCCTGCGCAATGGCGGGAACCAGCCCGTCGGCGTTGAAGGCGACGGCGTTCAGGAATTCGTCGCGCGATATCGTTCCGCTCATGCGCATTTCGCCAAGGCCTGTTCCAGATCGGCAATGAGATCGTCCGGATCTTCAAGGCCTGCGTGAATGCGCACGACGGGTCCTTCCGCTGCAAACGGCGCGACGGTCCGATGAATCTTTGCAGGAACGATCAGGCTTTCATAACCACCCCACGAATAGCCCATGCCGAACAGCTTCAGGCTGTCCATGAAGGCGGCGAGCCGGCTGTGGGGGATGTCCTTGAGCACAACGCCGAAGAGGCCGCAGGCCCCCTTGAAGTCGCGCTGCCACAGCGCGTGGCCGGGATCGGATTCGAGGGCGGGATGCAGAACGCGCGACACCGCCGGATGCTGCGACAGCCAGCATGCGAGCTTCAGGCCGTTCTCCTGATGGCGCGCGAGGCGCACTGGCATGGTGCGGAGCCCCCGCAGCGCCAGATAGCAATCGTCGCCGCTGGCGTAGAGTCCCAGATCGTGATGCGCATGCTCCAGCCGCGCGCGATGAGACTCATTGGCGGCGACATAACCGATCATCACGTCGGCATGGCCGCCGACATATTTCGTTGCCGCCTGGATCGACAGGTCCACGCCGTGCGCGAAAGCGTTGAAGAAGAGCGGCGTGGCCCAGGTGTTGTCGAGCAGCACCGAAGCGCCATGCCTGTGCGCTACAGCGGCAACCGCAGGAATGTCCTGCACCTCGAAGGTCAGCGAGCCGGGGCTTTCGCAGAACACCGCGCGGGTGTTCGGTTTCATCAGCTTTTCGATGCCGCCGCCGATCTGCGGATCGTAATAGGTCGTCTCGATACCGAAGCGCTTCAGCGTGCGGTCGCACAGCAACCGCGTCGGGTGATAGCAGCTATCCACCATCAGCAGATGATCGCCCGCGCCGCAGACCGCCTGAATGGCCACAGCGATGGCGCCCAGCCCGGACGGCGCGACCATGGTGCGCGCGCCGCCTTCGAGTTCGTTGATCGCCGTCTCGAAGCTTTCGGAGCCGGGTGTGCCCTTGCGCCCGTATGTGTAAGGCACATCGGCGGATTCCAGCGACGCGAGCGTGCGGTAAAGGATCGTGGACGCGCGATAGACCGGCGTGTTCACCACGCCGTAGTGCTCGAACGACATGCGCCCGGCGTGGGCCGCGATCGTTTCCGGTTTCAGGCTTTTGTCGTCGCTCAAAGCGTCAACCCCGTGCAGCGGCCCTCAGTTATCGCCGCCGCACGGGAAATGACAAGCGGACGTTAGAGCGCGGGCGGCGGCTCCATGTGCGGGTCGGCCTGCGGCTCGGCCACTTCCGGCTGCCTGACGTTCTCCGCCATGCGCGCCGCCAGGATCGGCTTGAGCGGGAAGTTGAACAGCCAGGTCAGCACGCCCGCGCCGAAGGCCAGCGCGGCGCAGAGCAGGAAGAAATGATCCTTCGTCATGGTGCTGAAATAGGTGCCGATGTAGCCCTGCAGCAGATTGCCGGTGAAGCTGGTGATGAACCACAGGCCCATCATCGCGGAGAGGATCTGCGGCGGGGCCACGCGCGCCACCAGCGCAAGGCCGATGGGCGACAGGTAAAGCTCGCCCAGCGTGATCACGGCGAAGAAGGCCAGCAGCCACAGCCAGCTTGCCTCGCCATGCTCGCCCGTGACCCATACAGCCACGGTCATGATGAGATAGGAGAGCGCGACGAGGAAAAGGCCGATCGCCATCTTCGAGACGGTGGACGGCTCTTTGTTGCGCTTCGCCTGCGCGCCCCAGAGGCTCACGACAAACGGCGTGAAGGCGAAGATCATGAAGGGATTGAACGCCTGGAACCACGTCACCGGGATTTCCCAATCGAGAACGCCCGGAATCAGATGACGATTGGTGAAATCCTGCGCCCACAGGTTCATCGTGTTGCCCTGCTGCTCATAGGTCGCCCAGAAGAAGGTGACGGGAATGCAGAGCAGAACGATGGCGATGACGGCTTTCCAGTCGCTCGCGGTGAGAGGTTTCTTTTCGGCGGGCGCGGCGGTCTTCATCCGGCCAATACGGTCCTGCGGCAGGGTGCGCAGTGCGAAGATGTAAAGGAGTTGGCCGATCACCATGCCGACGCCGGCGGCGAAGAAGCCCCAGTGATAGCCGTAGTTCGGATCTTCTCCCAAACTTCCGCACACCAGCGGCGAGAAGAACGCGCCGACATTGATGCCGACATAGAAGATCGAATAGGCGCGGTCGATGCGGCTGTCGCCGGCCTTGTAGAGATTGCCGACCTGCGTGGAGATGTTCGGCTTGAAGAAGCCATTGCCGACAATCAGGAAGAGCAGGCCGAGATAAAGCGCCTGCGGCGCCATCAGAATGAACTCGCCGGCCGCCATGATGACGCCGCCGATGATGACGCTGTAGCGCTGGCCGATCCATCGGTCGGCGATGATGCCGCCGAAGAACGGCGTCAGATACACAAGCGCGGTGTAGGCTCCGTAGATCGTGGACGACAAGGGCTGCACGCCGAGCGGATTGCCCGCGTTGAAGATCAACTCCAGCACCCGCTTCATCGTCTCGTGGCCCCACACATGGTCGATGGTGGGTTGCAGCAGCAGGTAGTTGGTGAGGTAGAGCACCAGGATGGCGCGCATCCCGTAATAGGAGAAGCGCTCCCACATCTCGGTGGTGAACAGATAAGTCAGTCCGCGCGGATGACCGAAAAGTTGCGGAGTCTTGTCCGCCGTATCCGACGTTGCCATGCCCCCAGGCTCCCACTCTACTTTTGTGACGCGCGGAGTTTGCCTGTTATCCCCATCAAAGCAATGGCTTAGGAACAGAGGGGGAATCTATCGCGCGGGCTGCGGTTCGCTTGCCGGATGTTTCACGGCAATTCGATGTAGCGGTCCTCGCGTGCGTAAGGAACGAAGCCAAGCCGCTGATAGAGCGGCAAGGCGCGCGGATGATCCAGCGTGCAGGTGTTCACCTTCAGCTTGGGAATGCCGTGCGCCCATGCGTTCATCACCGCGTGATAGAGGAAGTAGTAGCCGAAGTGCCGCCCGACGAATTCCGGAATCAATCCGAAATAGGCGAGTTGCCCGGCATCATCCTCGCGAAAATCCAGCTCCGCCATGCCGGCGGGGTTTCCCTCCGCATAGAGCACGAACAATTCCACCTTCGGATGCTGCACGATGGAGCCGAGCGCGGCATCCGTCAGCTTCTTGCGATCCACCCAGTAATAATCGCGGCCCACCGTGTCGTAGAGATAGCGATAGAAATGCACCGGCGGATTTTCCGCTTTGATGATCGCGATCTTGCCTTTCGGGATGGGAGGCGGAAGCGCGGCGGGCTTCGCCGCCATATCGAGGAACGTCAGGACCGTCGGGATGCGCTTTTGTCCCGGCTTGAGTTGGACTGTCATGTTTCGATCGGCGCGTCGGCGCGCGAACCCCATTCGCTCCACGATCCATCATAGAGCGCGGCGTTCTTCGCGCCTAGAACCGTCAGCGCAAGAAGCGCGATGGCGGCGGTGACGCCGGAGCCGCAGGTGGTCACCACCGGCCGGGCGGGATCGATGCCGCGCTCCGCGAAAAGCGCGGTGAGTTCGCTTGAGGACTTGAGCGTGCCGTCCGGGTTGGTGAAGGCCGTGTAAGGCATGTTGGCGCTGCCGGGGATGTGCCCGCCGCGAACGCCCGCGCGCGGCTCCGCCTCCTGCGCCAGGAAGCGCGATGCGCCGCGCGCATCCACCACCTGTTCGGTCCCGGTGGCGATGTTGGCTTTCACCTGATCGAAACTGCGCAGCAACGCATAATTCTGGCGCGGCGTGAAATGGCGCGGGAACGGCGCGGGCACCATGTCTTCGATGGGACGATGCTCGGCCTTCCATTTCGGAAAACCGCCATCGAGCACCACGACATCCTCGTGCCCCATCGCGCGCAACATCCACCACGCGCGCGCCGCCGAATAGATTCCCGCGCCGTCATAGACGACGATCAGATTGCCGTCGCCGAGACCGAGCTTGCGCATCCGGCTGGCGAATTTCGGAGCCGGCGCCAGCATGTGCGGGTAGGGCGATTTCTCGTCCGACAAATCGTCGATATCGAAAAACACCGCGCGCGGAATATGCGCGGACTCGTATTCCGCCTTCGCGTCGCGGCCTGCCTGCGGCAGATACCACGAGGCATCGGCGATCCGCACGTCGGGGGCGTCCAGATGCGCGGCCAGCCATTCGGTGGAAACAATCGGCGAAGCGGGCTTCATGACTCGTAGGGAACCTTTATCGCTTCGCGTTTGTCCACCAGCCAGTGCGGAACGGGCAGGTTCTTGCTGCGCAGGAACTCGGGATTGAACAGTTTGCTCTGATACCGGGTTCCGTAGTCGCAAAGAACCGTGACGATGGTGTGGCCAGGCCCCATCTGCTTCGCCATGCGGATCGCGCCCGCGATGTTGATGCCGGTCGAGCCGCCCATGCACAGGCCCTCATGCTCCAGCAGATCGAAAATGACCGGCAGGGCTTCTTCGTCGGGAATCTGGAACGCATCGTCAATCGGCGCGCCTTCGAGATTCGCGGTCACGCGGCCCTGGCCGATGCCCTCGGTGATGGACGAGCCTTCGGCGTGAAGCTCGCCCGTCTTGATCCAGGAATAGATCGCGGCGCCCATCGGGTCCGCGGCGGCAATCTGAATCTTCGGATTGTAGGTCTTCAGCCCGATCGCAACGCCGCCCAGCGTGCCGCCGCTGCCCACCGCGCAGATGAAACCGTCGACGCGGCCGTTCGTCTGTTCCCAGATCTCTTTCGCGGTCGTCTGGATATGCGCGTCGCGGTTGGCGGTGTTGTCGAACTGGTTGGCCCAGATCGCGCCGTTCTTTTCCGTCTTCGCGAGGTTTTCAGCGAGACGGCCGGACAGCTTCACATAATTGTTCGGGTTCTTGTACGGCACTGCCGGGCATTCGATGAGTTCAGCCCCCAGCAGCCGGAGCGCATCCTTCTTCTCCTGACTCTGCGTTTCGGGAATAACGATGACGGTGCGAAAACCGAGCGCGTTGCCGACGACCGCAAGCCCGATGCCGGTATTGCCCGCCGTGCCTTCCACGATCACGCCGCCGGGCTTCAGCGTGCCTTTCATCATCGCGTCCTTCACGATGAAAAGCGCGGCGCGGTCTTTCACGGATTGGCCGGGATTCATGAACTCGGCCTTGCCGAGAATTTCGCAACCCGTAATTTCGGAAGCGTGCTTAAGACGGATGAGCGGCGTGTTGCCGATCGCCGCAAGGGAATCGTGCTTGATGTCCATCGGCCGGTGAAAATGTGTTTCGACGAAAACTAAAGGCCCCACACAAGCCCTTCAAGGCGCGTTCGTTTGTGTGGAATCTTTCATGCCGAAAGGAATGGCTCCGCGGGTAGGATTCGAACCTACGACCAGCCGGTTAACAGCCGGCTGCTCTACCACTGAGCTACCGCGGAACATGGCGCGCCACGGGGTGGCGCTTCGCTCGGGGCGTCCCTATATCAAGTTTCGCGAGCGAAACAACCCGGAACGCACGGTTATCATCGACGCCCCTGAGAAAGGACGCCCGCCATCGCCCGCCATAAAATCCGCTTCGGCGATCACGAAATCTCCCTGCCAAGCTCCAAGCCGGTCCGTATCGCACTCGGCATCGCCTTTCTGATCGGCGGGATGTTCGCGATTCTGCCGGTGCTGGGGCTTTGGATGATCCCCGTCGGCCTCTTCATTCTCTCGATCGATTTTCCGCCGATCCGCCGGTTCCGCCGCCGGATGGTGTCCTGGTATGGCCGCTCGCAATGGCGCGCGCGCATCGAGCGCCTGTCGCAACGATGGAGGGGCGCGGCGCGCAAGAAAAAAGGGCCAAGCGGTTAAGCCTGGCCCCAAGGCGTTGGGTAATGGTGGGGTGTCTTCAAGGGAAGACGATCAGAGGTTGCCACAGTAAGGTTAATGAAACCTTAACGGCAGATACCACTGCTTGTGGGACCCTCCCGATCCACAGGAAAATCTGGTTTCTCGCGGATAAGCTGGGGAAAACCGGGGCAGGCGCCATTTGGGAAGGAAAAGGTGGAGGCCTCGCCCGGAATTGAACCGGGGTTCACGGATTTGCAATCCGCTGCGTCACCACTCCGCCACGAGGCCTCACCGGCAGATCGCCGGGCAGCGGGCTATATCAGATCGCCCGCCAATAACAACCGCTTCGCGGATTTCTGCCGCGTTGTAAGGCAGGGCGGCGCGCCGTATAAGCCGCCGCCATCCCGCCTTTTCTCGCGAGTCGCTTCCCATGCCCGATTATCTCGCCCAGCGCCGCAACATGGTCGAATCGCAGCTTCGCGTGAACGACGTCACCGACATCCGCGTGCTGGAGGCCATGGGCGCGGTGCCGCGCGAGCGTTTCGTGCCGACCTCCCGCAAAGCCACGGCCTATGCCGACGCGCCGCTGGAAGTGGTGGCGGGACGTTTCCTCATGGAGCCCCGCGCCTACGCCAAGATGCTGCAGCTGGCCGAAATCAAACCGACGGACAACGTGCTCGATGTGGGCTGCGCCACCGGCTACTCGTCCGCGGTGCTGGCGCGAATCGCGGCGCGGGTGACGGCGCTGGAGCAGGATGCGGATCTGGTGCGCGTCGCCGCGGAAACCCTGCCGACCGTCGGCGCGTCGAATGCCACCGTGGTTCAGGGCGGGCTTTTCGAGGGGCACAAGGCGAAGGCCCCTTATGACGTGATCGTGGTGAACGGCGGGATCGAGACGCGGCCGGACGCGCTTCTGGCGCAGCTTGGCGAGGGCGGGCGGCTGGTCGCCGTGGTGAAGGCCGGTGCGCAGGGGCACGCAACCGTGTTCCTCAAGGAAAAGGGGCTGGTCGGAAGCCGCGCGGCGTTCGATGCCGACGCACAAATCCTTCCCGGCTTCCGGGAAAAGGTTGGATTT
>JAFECN010000135.1 GCA_018242145.1 Pseudomonadota bacterium | reverse complement strand
TTGGCCGGTTTTTGCAGCGGCAGCGTGACACTTCTCTTTTGACGGCGCGGGCGATATGAGCAGCCGAAACCCGCCATCCCCACGAGTCGCCATGACGCTCCGCCCCATCCGCCGCGCGCTGCTTTCGGTTTTCGACAAGACCGGCCTGATCGATTTCGCCAAGGGCCTCGACCGCCACGGCGTGATGCTGATCTCCACGGGCGGATCGGCGAAGGCGCTGCGCGATGCCGGATTGAAAGTCGCGGACATTTCCGAAATCACCGGCTTTCCCGAAATGATGGACGGGCGGGTGAAGACGCTGCACCCCAAGGTGCATGGCGGGTTCCTGTCCCTGCGTGACAAGCCCGACCATGCCGAAGCGATGCGGCTGCACCAGATCGAGGGGATCGATCTGCTGGTCTCCAATCTTTATCCGTTCGAGGAGACCGTCGCGAAAGGCGCGAGCTTCGAGGACACGATCGAGCAGATCGACATCGGCGGCCCCGCGATGACGCGCTCCGCCGCGAAGAACCATGACTGGGTGACGGTCGTGGTGGATGTGGAAGACTACAAGGCAGTGCTGGACGAGATGGCTGCGAACAACGGCGCGACCACCGGCGGTCTGCGCCGCAAGCTCGCACAACGTGCCTTCGCGCGCACCGCGGCCTATGACGCGGCTGTGTCCAACTGGTTCGCGGGCGAGCTTGAGAAAGACGGCGTGAAAGAACCGCCGCGCCGCCGCGCGTTCGCCGGAGAACTTCGCCAGTCGCTGCGGTACGGCGAGAACCCGCATCAGGAAGCAGCGTTCTACGTCACCGGCGAGAAGCGCTTTGGCGTCGCCACGGCGCAGCAGCTTCAGGGCAAGGAACTGTCCTACAACAACATCAACGATACCGACGCAGCGTTCGAGCTGGTGGCGGAATTCGATCCGTCCACGCCCGCCTGCGCGATCATCAAGCACGCCAACCCGTGCGGCGTCGCCACCGGCAGCGATCTGGCGGATGCTTACAGGAAGGCCCTCGCCTGCGATCCGGTCAGTGCGTTCGGCGGCATTCTGGCCTTCAATCGCAAGCTCGACGGCGCGGCGGCGGAAGCCATCGGCAAGCTGCTCACCGAAGTGATCATCGCGCCGGATGCCGATGAAGACGCGCGCAAAATTCTCGCGGCGAAGAAGAATTTGCGCTTGCTCATCACCGGCGGCTTGCCCGATCCGCATGCCAAAGGGTTGATGTTCAAGCAGGTGGCCGGCGGCTTCCTGGTGCAGACGCGCGACAACATCACTTTGGCCAAAGCCGACCTGAAGGTCCTCACCAAGCGCAAGCCCACGCAGCAGGAAATGACCGACATGCTGTTCGCCTTCACGGTGGCCAAGCATGTGAAGTCCAACACCATTGTTTACGCCAAGGATGGACAGACCGCCGGTATCGGCGCGGGGCAGATGTCCCGCGTGGACTCGGCGCGCATCGCCGCCATCAAGGCGCGCGAGGCGGCACAGGCGGCGGGCTGGAAAGAGCCGATGACGGTCGGCTCGGCAGCGGCATCGGATGCCTTCTTCCCCTTCCCGGATGGCTTGCTGGCCGTGGCCGAGGCCGGCTCGACGGCGGTGATCCAGCCGGGTGGATCGGTGAACGACCAGAAGGTCATCGACGCCGCGGACGAAGCCAATCTCGCGATGGTGTTCACGGGAATCCGCCATTTCCGGCACTAGGCCCCGGACTTTCCCCAAAATTTCATCTTCCCAGAGTTCCGGCTGCGGGAACTCCAATGGTAAATAGCCGTTAAGGAAGGTTACCGGCCGCGTTTCGGCCGGGCGGCGTCTTGGCGTGGGTTCGCATCTCGAAGGTCCGTGAGGACCTAACGGCTGGGGGATGGCCGTGGGTGGGCAGCGTAACAGATGGGCCTTCGCGCTCGGCGCCATGCTGGCGGCGACGGGCCTCTTTCTTTCCGCGAATTTCGCGCGCGCCGATTATACCGACGGCGTGGTGGCGTGGAGCCGCATCAGCCCGCAGGCGGGCATCCGCATCTGGCGCAAGGCGGCGTGGCGCGACGACGATTTCCTGTCGGAGATCAAGCTCGGCGACGTCTATGGCGACGAGCGCGGCGACAGCAAATATTACGATCCCGTCGAATCCTATGTCTGGTATTACCTCGCGACCGTCAGTTCGCGCATCGGCGAGAACATCGGCGACCGCTATGCGCGGCGCGTGATCTCCAACGATTATAACCGCGCGCTGAACCAGCAGCAGAAATTCATGCTGCTGATGACCGCGGCGCAGCGCGAGGATGCGCGCAACCGCATCATCTACATCCTCTCCTGCCGCGGCGCGGGCGGGTTCATCAAGCTGGGCCAGATCCATTCGACCAATCTCGGCTATGACGACGGGCGCGGGCGCGATTTCGGCGACAGCCCCGACACTTATCGCGGCCTCGGCGGCATGTGGAATTCGCAATACAATTTCCGCCGCGACGCGCGCAGCGCCTATAGCCGCGGCGACGCCGCGCAGGCGCGGCGGATGATGGGGATTCCCAACGACTCCGTGATCGTGCCGAACGACGGCGAGGCGCTGATGTATTTCCACATCGCGGCGAACATGGGCCATCCGCTGGCGAACGAATATCTGCGCGGCCTCGATCCGGCCGTGCGCGGATCGCGCTGGCTGGGGCCGCGCATCTCGCAGGAGGCGAACGAGAAAGCGCGCTACTGGGCGCCGCCTTACGAGTTCTATCCGCTGGGCGACAACGACAGCGGCGTGCCTTACAGCGACGAATGCTACATCACGCTCGACCGGCAGGCGGCGCTGGCGAAAGTTTCCGCCGCGCTGCCCGCAGGCGCCACCGCCCAGGCGCTCTGGTTCCTGGGCTGGAGCACGACGCCGCGGCCCGGCGTGGTGGCGCGTCCCGGCCCGCTCGACCGGCGCGCGGTGCAACGCTTCCAGGCAGCGGTGGGGCATGAGCCATCCGGCCTGCTCACCAATGCGGAGGCGGTACTTGCCATCGAGATGGCGGCACGCAAGGGCGATGCAAGCTCGCAGAACACGCTGGGCGTGATGTATGCGAAAGGCGTTGGCGTGCCGACGAATTATGTGCGCGCGGCTTACTGGTTCCAGAAAGCGGCGGATCAGCGTTATGCCGCCGCGATCTATCATCTGGGCGTGCTCTACAAGGCAGGGCCTGCGGGCATCAAGCAGGATCTGGCAAGAGCCGACAACCTCTTCACCGCATCGGCGCTGGCGGGATATCGCCCGACGATGAACCAGCTTGCGCAACTGCTTGCGACGGCCAATGCCGGGCCGCATCGCGAAGGCCATCGCTAAAGGAGCGCGGATATGACAGGCAGCAAATCTCTGAGCCTTTATGCGATGCTGTTTTGCGCCGTCCTTCTGTTGACGCTCGGGGCGGGGGCGCAGCAGGCGCAGGCCGACGAGTTCGCCGCGGGCAATGCCGCGCTGCTCGATCCGTTCGATCCGGTGCCGCAGATCCGCTTC
>JAFECN010000134.1 GCA_018242145.1 Pseudomonadota bacterium | reverse complement strand
GCGAGGTTGCCGGGGGCGCTTTGGCCGATATGGTTCCACCAGACAGATTCTCCCTCATCCGACAAACGGACATTCTCCCTTATGAAGCGTCTTCTCCTCGCTGCCGCAGCCGTCGCTGCCTGTATCGCCACGGCCTCCTATGCCGACGACGCCAAGAAAACCGACAGCGCGTCGCCGAATTTCCAGCCAACGGAATACAAATCCAGCGGCAGCGTCACCACCGGCGGCGGCGCGATCGCTTATGACGCTATCCTGGGCACGCTGGTCGTTCATCCCAAGGGCTGGAACGACGCCGCGACCGACAAGGACGACGACAAAGACAAGAACCCGTCCGCCGAAGCCGCCATGTCCTATGTGGCGTATTTCAAGCATGGCGGCGATCCGTCTAAACGGCCAATCACCTTCCTGTTCAATGGTGGCCCCGGCTCGTCCACGGTCTGGCTGCACATGGGCGCTTTCGGCCCGCGGCGCGTGCTGACCAATGACGACACCCACACGCCGGCCGCGCCCTACACGGTCGTCAACAACGACGAGAGCCTGCTCGACACCAGCGATCTGGTGTTCATCGACATGCCGGGCACCGGCTTCGGCCGGATCGGCGGCAAGGACGCCGCCAAGAACTTCTACGGCGTCGATCAGGACATCCACGCCTTCGCGTCGTTCATCCGGCAATTCCTCGGCAAATATAACCGCTGGAATTCGCCCAAATACATCTATGGCGAAAGCTACGGCACGATGCGCGCCGCGGGGCTGTCGCTGGCGCTGCAGAACGAAGACATCGACCTCAACGGGGTCATCCTTCTTTCCGACATCCTCAACTGGGATCTGCTGCCCGACGATCCGGAACTCAATCCGTCGATCGACGAGCCTTATATCGTCTCGCTGCCGTCCTATGCGGCGACGGCATGGTATCACCACAAGATCCCGAACCAGCCGAAGGAGTTGCGGCCGTTCCTGCTGAAGGTCGAGCACTTCGCGACCACGGACTATGCGCTGGCACTGCTGCGCGGCGCCGGATTGAGCTGGGCCGAGCGCAAGGCCATCGCGGCGAAGCTGCATGCCTATACCGGCCTGCCCGTCGGCTATCTGCTGAAATCCAATCTGCGCATCGAATACGGCGCCATGCAGAAGGAGTTGCTCGGCGCGCAGGATCTGACCACCGGCACGCTGGACACGCGCTTCACCGGCGTCACGCTCGATCCGCTGAGCAAGACCGCCGAATACGATCCGCAAAGCTCCGCGATCGGCTCGGCCTACATCGCGGCCTATAACGACTATGCGCGCAACACGCTCAAATATAACGGCGTGTTGCAGTTCAAGCCCGATGTGCCGGTTTACGGAAGCTGGGACTACAAGCACCAGCCGCCGGGCGCGGACCATCCGCTCATCCAGCTTCCCAATGTGCTGCCCGATCTGGCTGTCGCCATGAAGCAGAACCCGACCATGAAAGTGATGGTCAATGGCGGCTATTTCGACATTTCCACGCCCTATTACGAAGGCTGGATGGAAATGCGTCACCTGCCCATACCGGACAAGCTGCGCGGCAACATCGAATTCCACTATTACGAATCCGGCCACATGGTCTATGTGCACTTGCCGTCGCTGGCGCAGTTGCACGACAACGTGGCGGCGTTCATCCGCAAGACGAGCGGGGTGCAGTAGAGGCCGCCATACTCATTTGTCATGGCCCGCCGGAGTGCGGGCCACCCAGGTGACGTCTTCATAGGCATCGAAAGCAAAAACGCCGGCGCTCTCTTGGGCATGCAGCTTTGCAGGATTGCAACTGGGTGGCCCGCACTCCGGCGGGCCATGACAGCGGTGTTTGTTTTGGAGTCTGCGCGAGAAGCTAAGCTTTAGGATACAAAATCATCTGCGTGCAACGGAAAGCGGCAAGCAGTTTGCCGCTTTCTTCGTTGGTGATCTTCGCATCCCACACCTGCGTGGTGCGCCCGCCATGCAGCAAGCTGGCTTCGCCCAGGATCGCACCGGCGTTCAGCGTGCCCATGAAATTGCACTTCAGCTCCACGGTGGTGAAGCCGTTCGCGCCGTCCGGCCATTTGGTCGAGACGCCATAGGCGCACAGCGTGTCGGCCAGCGCCACGATGGCGGGCGCCCACAACGCACCATTGCCGGCGATGAGCGGCTTGGTCACGGGCAGGCGGCCCACCACCCTGCCCGGCGCGCAATCCGTGACCGTGATGCCCAGCATGTGCGGCAAGCCGCCTTCGTTCCAGGCGTTCATCTTTTCGGGCGTGAGATCGAAAGTCATGGCACTGCCAGTCCGGTTTGCGTGTGAGGATTGCGGAATTTTTTGCGGCTTCTTCCGCGGCACAACAAGCGCAAATCCGCGCAAGCTCTTGAATGGACTATATTATCCTATAATTCGAGAGGATTAGGAATTTCCTTGACACCGTAGCGGTGGTCCCGTACATTTCTCCCAATTCTCGAATTGCGTCCAGATCGTAGCCGCCCGCGAAAGCCGACGGGTTTTCTGCATTTGGAGCGCCGCTCTCGCCACTTCCAATGCACAAGCTCAGCCTTCGCCCTGACCGGAGCCTCAGACGTGACGTTCAAATGCGCTCGCACATGCGCAACCACAACATCTGGTTTTTGTGCGCCGTGCGACGGGAAAAATCAAAGAACAATCACAAGGCGATTACCCTGCAGAATCAAAGCCTTGCGCCAGATCACGCGAAATTCGCCAACAAAATCAATCCTGCGCGATCCGCATGCCGTCATAGGCGGGCTCCACGCCATCCGGCAATTCGCGCTTCAGCGTTTCGTAATCCAGGTCGATATGCAGATTGGTGAGAACCGCGCGTTCCGGTTTCACGCGCGCGATCCATTCGAGCGCCGTCTTTACATTGGCGTGCGTGGGATGCGGATCGTGCCGCAAGGCGTCCACGATCCACAGCTTCACGCCGTCCAGCGCCGCAAAAGCATCTTCGTCCAATGTGTTCACGTCGCTCGAATAGGCAATCGGCCCGAAGCGGAAGCCGAGCGAATGGATTCGGCCATGGCCTTGGCGGAAAGCCAGAACCGGAATGTCGCCGCCCTTCCCCGGCACATTCACCGCCGCGAAAGGCTCCGGCAGTTCGTGCATCGTCATGATCGGCGGGTAGCCGCTGCCTTCCGGCGTCGCGAAGATATAGCCGAATTTGTGCATCAGGCTTTTGCGTGCGGCCTGATCGGTGAACACGTCGATACGCTTGCGCGCGGCATAGGCGATGGCGCGCACATCGTCCATGCCATGTGTCTGATCGGCATGATCATGGGTGATGAACACCGCATCCAGCCGGCCGCAATGCGCCGCCAGCATCTGCTCGCGCAGATCGGGCGAGGTATCCACCAGCACCGCCGTCTCGCCGTCGTCCGAACGCTTGCGCACCAGAAGCGAACAACGCGAGCGCCGGTTCTTCGGATTGGACGGATTGCACGCGCCCCAATCGCCCGCGCCGTCCGGCCCGCCCAGCCGCGGCACGCCGCTGGAAGAGCCGCAGCCCAGAATGGTGACTTCGAGAGTCATACCGGTCGCTTCGCCTTGGTGAACAGGCGAAAGAAATTGTCCGTGGTGGCTTGCGCGAGCGCCTCGGTGCTCACGCCCTTCAACTCCGCCAGCATCGCGGCGGTGTTCACCACGAAAGACGGCTCGTTGCGCTTGCCGCGATAGGGCATCGGCGCGAGATACGGCGCATCGGTCTCCACCAGAAGCCGGTCGAGCGGCACGGTCTTCAGCACCGCGCGCAGCTCGTCGGATTTCTTGAACGTGGCGATGCCGGAAACGGAAATATAGAAGCCCAACTC
>JAFECN010000133.1 GCA_018242145.1 Pseudomonadota bacterium | reverse complement strand
GCGCCGGTCCCTACGGGCTGTCCACAGCCGCGCATCTGGCGGCGCGCGGCGTCTCGTTTCGCATCTTCGGCCGGGCGCTGGATACCTGGCGCAACCACATGCCCAAGGACATGCTGCTGAAATCCGAAGGGCTGGGGACCTCGCTTTTTCATCCCGACAAGAATTCGACCCTCAAGGCCTATTGCCAGGCGCGCGGCATCCCCTACGCGGACATCGCGGTGCCGATCTCGCTCGACCTGTTCCTGGAATATGCGGCGTGGTTCCGCGAGACCTATGTGCCGACCCTCGAAGAGACCGATGTGACGAATCTCGAAGCCTGCAATGGCGGCTTCGCGCTGACGCTGGAAGATGGCCGGCGCATCACCGCGCGCCGCGTCGTTCTGGCGATCGGCATCACCTGGTTCCGCAACATTCCGGCGGAGATCGAAGGCCTCGACAAAAGCGTGACCTCGCACAGCTACGATCACCGCGACGCGGCGCAGTTCAAGGGCAAGGATATCGTGGTTCTGGGCGCGGGCGCGTCCGCCGTGGATCTTGCCGCGCTGCTCAACGACAGCGGCGCGTCCGTGACCATCGTCGCGCGCGACAGTGCGCTGCGCTATCACACCCCGCCCGGTCCGGATGACGACAAGTGGTGGAACCAGATTCGCAATCCCGCGACGACCATCGGTCCGGGCTGGCGGTCCTGGGCGGCGGTGAAGCTGCCGTTCCTGTTTCGCTTCGTGCCGGAAAAGCTGCGCCTGGAAATCGTCAAGCGTCATCTCGGCCCGGCGCCGGGCTGGTTCGTGCGCCAGCGCGTCGAAGGCAAGGTGCGCGAAATGCTCAACTGCCGGCTCGATGCGGCGCGCATGATAGGCAAGCGCGTGCTTCTGCGCGTCACCGACAAGCGCGGCGAAGCCAGGACTGTCGAGTGCGATCACGTCGTGGCCGCCACGGGCTTTACGATGGATCTGGCGAAGGTGCCGTTCCTCGCGCCTTCGCTCCGCCCGTATATCGCAACGACGGGTGCCGCGCCGAAGCTCTCCGGAAATTTCGAGACGACGCTGCGCGGGCTCTATGTCGTCGGCCCGGCTTCGGCCAACAGCTTCGGGCCGGTGATGCGCTTCATGACGGGCGCGGAATATGCGGCGCCGGCGCTCGCCAGGCATCTTGCGAAGACGGCGAAGGTTTAAGCGCGGAACGCCTTCGCCATCGCATTCCACATCGGCTTGCGGCCGTAATCGCGGTCGAGCGGAAGCTTGCGCGGATAGCGGCCGGCCAGACGATCGCGCCATCCCGGCGGATCGAGAAACCGATCCGACAGGCCCCAGGTGAGAACAGCTTGGGTCGCCGGGTTGTCGAGCATCACGTCCAGGAAGCGGCGACTGGCATCGGCGACCGCTTGGTCGCGCAGGGCGATATCCGAAGGTCCGCCGCTGTCGTCTACGTCATGTTCCGTGACGAGGATTTTCAGGCCCATGCCGCGCACGGCATCGAGAAACACCGCGAGCTTCTTTTGATCCACTTGCGTACCGAAGGCTGACAGGTGGCCTTGCAGGCCGAGCGCCTGGATGGGAACGCCGCGCGCCAGCGCATGGCTGAGAAAGTCGAGCGTCGCGGCGCGGAAGCGATCGTTTTCCGGCGCGCCCCACTCGCAACCCCAGTCGTTATAAACAAGAAGAGCCGCCGGGTCGGCCTGCCGCGCCGCATGGAACGCCATGTCGATATAGCCGGGTCCGAAACGCTTCAGCCACAGCGTGTCGCGCAATCCGTCGCGGCGTCCGTCGGTGGGCTGGAGGACTTCGTTCACGACATCCCACGAACGCACGCGGCCTTTGTAGTGGCCCACGACGGTGGCGATGTAGTCCGTCAGCAGCGGCTCCGCATTCGGCTGCTGCAAGGCGTCCGCGAGCCAGGGCGGATTGCTGTGATCCCAGACGAGCGTATGCCCGCGGAATGCCATGCCATGCGTGCGCGCGAAGGCGAGAAGCCCGTCCCCACCGGAGAAATCATATCGGCCGCGGCTGGGTTCAAGCGCGGCGCGCTTCATCTCATATTCGGCGGAGAGGATGCCCGCTTCGCGGGCGAGTGCCGCGGAGAACGCTGCGTCCTTCAGTTCGTATGTCGCCGCGGCGCAACCATAGACGATGCCGCGCCGCACCGCGATGTCGCGAAGCCCTGTCTCCACTCTCGCGGCGAAACTAGGCCGCAAGGCCGTTGCCGCGCCCGCAAGCTGCTCCAGAAAAAAGCGGCGCGAAATCATCCCGCCGAGATGCCGCGGCGCGGGACGAACGGGATCGCACTATCGGCGATGCGCCGGTAGAGCCGGTCCGGCAGAAAAATCTGCAGAAAGACGATCGCCGCAAGGCGCGGATGATAACAGCCGTGCAGCACCGCCGAGAGATAATAGTGTAGCGCTGTCCATGGCTTGGTGATGGCCACGCCCTTCGCAATGGCCCATCCGCGCCCGCCATAGTAAGCGCGCGGGGGTATCACAGGTTTCAAGCTGTTCAGCCAGGGGATGAGGCTTGCGGTCTTGCGGCCCGCAGAGGTGCGTTTGGGATCGTAGATGTCGTTCCACACCGCGCCCGGCTCATCGACCATCTGGAAGTGGCAACCAGCCAGATAGAGGCGGATGGCGAAGTCTGTGTCCTCCGCCGGCCGCCAGCCTCCATAGCGCACGCGACGCGCAGTTTCGGTCGGAAGCGCAATCGTAATGGTGGGCACAAAGCCGCGGTCGCAGAGCAGATAGGTCGCCATATGCTCATCGGGCTTGAGCGCGCGTGGCGGCTTCAACATGGTGACGCCATCGCCGCGATCCACGATCATGCGCGCATAGGCGACGACGTCCGGGTCTTTCTCGAAGACGCGCGCCATGTTTTCCAGATGATGCGGCAGGAAGATGTCGTCGGAATCGAGCAGGGCAACATATCGGCCTTGCGCGCGATCGAAGCCCAGATTGCGCGCGGCTGCGCCGCCTTCGTTTTGCTTGGAGATGATGTGGATGCGTGCATCGTTCACGCGGGCCACGACCGCTTCGGGATGGTCGTTCGATCCGTCGTCGACGACCACGATCTCGAAATCCTGGAATGTTTGTTCCAGAACGGAGCGCAGCGCCCGCTCCAGCATGTCGGCGCGGTTGTAAACCGGGATGATCACCGAGAAGAACGGGCTCATGGCATTCGCCTCAGGCGATAGTCTCGCAGTATTGCCATCATCAGCAGGAACACGACCCAGCTTGCGCCGTCGCTCTCCAGGAAGTCGGATTCCGTGAGGTTGTGAAACACGAAGAACACAAAGAGCGCGAACATGAACGCCTTGAGCAGCCGGTCCATGTCGTCGATGCGCCAGAAGGCGGCGGCCGGCGTCAAGATGACGGCAACCATCGCCAACACCAGCCCAACGAAGCCGAGCGTGACGGTGAGCTGCAGATAGCCGTTGTGGCCGTGGCTGACGGCATCCACCCAGCTCGAACCGACATAGGCATGCAATGGCGACAGGGCGCCGG
>JAFECN010000132.1 GCA_018242145.1 Pseudomonadota bacterium | reverse complement strand
GTCGCAGTTTCATTTCGCCTTGCCGTCCGCTTCGGCGATCTCCGAAGCCGTGACGCCGCGGCTGGTGCAGAGCGTCGATGCTGTCCCGCTCGCCACCGGCGTGATCGACACACAGCCGTCGCCGGCGGAGCCTTCGCTGCGGTTCGATCTTGGGATCGCGGCCACAATTATCTTCGCGCTCTGGCTCGCGGGCGTGATCGCGCTCGGCCTGCGCGGCGCGGCGGCGGCGATCGGCCTGCGGCTGCTCAAGCGCAAGAGCCGTCCCTATGCATTGCCGGGCGTGCAGATCTTCGTCGGCCCGCGCTACCAGATTCGCATTTCCAAAGAACCGAACGGATATGGCCCGATCACCTGGGGTCTTTTGCGGCCGGTGATCCTGCTTCCCTTCAACGCGCAGTTCTGGACGCGCGAACGCTGGCAGGCCGTGCTGCTGCATGAGACGGCGCATATCGCGCGGCGCGACAGCATCAGCCAGATGCTCGCCATGATCGGCTGCGCGCTGTATTGGCCCAATCCGCTGGTGTGGATGGCGGCGCGCCACCTGCGCAACGAAGCGGAGGTCGCCGCCGACGACGCGGTGATCGCATCGGGCATGCGTCCGTCATCCTATGCGGGCGAGCTGTTGCAGCTCGCCTCCGAATTCCGCTCGCGCGAGCCGGCGCTGGCGGGCATGCCGCTGTTCATGGCGGCGCCCTCCGCGCTGGAAGCGCGCGTGAAAGCGGTTCTGGCGAGTTCGCGGCAACGCTCCGGTGCGACGCCGCTGGATATCCTGAAGATCGGCGGCATCGCATTATTGGCGACAACGGCCCTCACTTTCGCGCGCCCATCCTTTGCCCAGGAAGAACCGCCCGCGCCGCCGCCTCCGCCCGCCGTTGCAAGCGCGCCGCTTCCGCCGCCCGAAACACCCGCGCCGGCCGATGTTCCAGAGCCGCCTGCGCCCGCCGCGCAGCCCGCGCCATCGGCACCGCCGGCGGTTACCATCCTGCGCGCTGCGGACGGCAAGCCCTACTTCAGAATGCGGGAGAGCGAGCGCCGCGTTCATGGTCACAGAGTTCGCCATGTGTGGGTGCAGATCGACACGCGCGGCATGAGCGACGCCGAGTGGGCGCGGCTGTATCCGGAGATGGAACGCGCCAGGGAGCAGGCGCGCACCGCCGAAGCGCAGGCGCGGATATTCGCCGCGCAAGCGCAAGAGCAGGCCCGCGCCGCCGACGCACAAGCGCGCACGCTCGCCGCGCAAGCCCGGGTGCAGGCGCGCGCCGCCGAAGCGCAGGCGCGCGTACAAGCACGCGCCGCCGAAGTCCAAGCGCGCGCCGCGAAGGCGCAGGCGCGGGACGCCGAAAGGCAGGCGCGCGAAATTCAGGCGCGCATGCCGCTGATCCGGGCGCAGGTGGAGGCGGAAATGGCGAAGGTCCGGCCGGAGATCGAGCGCGCCCTGGCGCAAGCGCGTCTCAAAGGCGATATGAGGCTTCACGTCGAACTGAATGACCGTCAGAACGACGTGCCCGATGACGGGGCCTACGATGATCCCGACGCGAAATAGCGCCGCCAATCGCGGCATAGTGTAGCGTCAGCGCCCGCGTCCGGCATCGAAGCCGAAAAAAAAAGCCCCGCACGGCACGTTTGCGGATGCGCAGCGGGAAAGTCTTCGCCGCGTGGAGATATGGCGCCGCTTTGCTTTGAGGCGCGGATCGGATATTTCGAATCCCGTTCGGGGTTGGACTGGCTGATAACAGTTGGATCAAGCGGCGTATTCGCGGGCCGGCCACTATCGTTTCCTTTGGCAAGGCAGGCTTTGCGTGAGCACACCCGTCAGGAATGCCGGTGATCGCATCCGGGCTATCCTCAAACAAACCCATCTCTTCTCCGGCTGGCCCTCGCGCCTGATCGACACGCTCATGGAAGGCACCGAGCTTCGCCGCTATTCCGACAAGGAAGTTGCGATCGGATACCGGGCGCCGTCGCCGTATTTTGTCGTTGTCGCAAACGGAAACTTCGTCGTGCAGCGTCCGCGTGCCGATGGCGACGTGATGATTATAGATTACCTGATGCCGGGACAGGCGACCTCTTATCTGGCGGTGCTGGACGATATGCCGGCGGCCTTCGAAACCGTTGCCAGCGGCGAAGGCGAACTGGTGCTGATCCCCCGCGCGGCGCTGGCGGCGTCGCTGGCCCTCGATCCGGCGCGCTATCGCGACATCGTGCTGATGCTGTGCCGCAGGCTGCGGATCGAATACGAAAACGTCTTCATGCGCACGACGAATTCCGTGCGCTGCCAAATAGCGAACCTCATTCTCTATTGGGCGCGCGGCCAGATCGAAGCGCCGGGCGGCGTGCGCATTCCCGTCGGCATCTCGCAGGAGAACATGGCGGCGGTGCTGGGCAAATCCCGGCCCACCATCAACAAGGAGATCGGCGCGTTGATCGGCGAAGGCATCCTCGCGCGCAGCTACCGGCAGATACAGATTCTGAACGTTCGGGCGCTGATCGACATCATCGAGCGGGAAAATCCGGGCAGCCGCAAGGCGAACGAATCGATTTTCGGAAAACCGAACGGCATCCTGCGGACATCGGACTGAGCGGAACCTCAGGCCGTCACTTGCCGGAGAAAATCGCGGTATTCGCGCAGGATGAATTTCTCGCGTTGCGCGAATTCGAAATTCGCCTTGCTGGCGGGATGGGTGCGCAGTTTGGCGCGATAGGCTTCATAGGCCGCCAGCGTGTCGAAGCCGATCAGCGCATGAGCCTCGAAGTTGGTGCCTTCGTTCGGCATGAAATAGCCGATCAGCGCGCCGCCGCATTGCGGGATCGCGGTGAGCCACACCCTGGCATAGTCCTCGAACTGGTCGCGCTTGAACGGATCGAGTTCGTAGCGGATGTGGCAGACGACGTTCATCATGGTCTCCTTCGGGTTCGAGAATGCGCGCGTCCAGGGCAGCGCGGCGAGCAAACCGCCGAGCGCGCCCCAGCGCATCACCGTGCGGCGATGCGGGTGGTTGCCGTTGTTCATGGCGGAACGATAGCGCTTGCGCCTGCGCGAATGCTTCGCTTACCATCGAAGTATGAAAGGCAGGATCTCATGAAGGACGGGCCTTCCATCGCGCCGATTGCCGCCCTGGCGGGCGATCCGGCGCGCGCCAACATGCTGGCGGCGCTTCTGAGCGGCAAGGCGCTCACCGCGACCGAGCTTGCGAACGAGGCGGGCATCACGGCGCAGACGGCAAGCTCGCATCTGGCGAAACTGGAAACGGGCGGCTTGATCGCGGGCGTGAAGCAGGGGCGGCATCGCTATTTCCGGCTTTTCGGCAGCGACGTGGCCGACATGCTGGAAAAGATGACGAGTGTTGCGGCGCGCGCGGGCCATCTGCGCACGCGCCCCGGCCCCTCCGACCCGCAAGTGCGCCGCGCGCGCGTTTGCTACGATCATCTGGCGGGCGAGATGGGCGTGGCGCTGTTCGATGGGCTTGCGAAGAAGGGCTATATCGCGGCCCGCGGCGACGCGGTGATGCTCACGCGCAAAGGCGCTGCGTTCTTTCCGAAGATGGGCATCGATCTTTCGGTTCTGTCGCAGAGCCGCAGGCCGTTGTGCAAAAGCTGTCTCGACTGGAGCCAGCGGCGCAGCCATCTGGCGGGCAGCCTGGGCGCAGCATTGCTCGACCGCATCTATGACGAAGGCTGGGCCATGCGCGACAGGAAGAGCCGCGCGCTGATTTTTACCCGTTCCGGCGAAG
>JAFECN010000131.1 GCA_018242145.1 Pseudomonadota bacterium | reverse complement strand
CGGCGACTTCGTGTCCGTCGCCGACCAGCGCACCGAAAGCATTCTCGTCGGCGAATTGCAGCGCGCCCGTCCCGGCTATCCCATCGTGACGGAAGAAACCGGGTTGATCGACGGGCCGGACAAATCCCATCGCTTCATCATCGATCCGCTCGACGGCACGACGAACTTCCTGCACGGCATTCCGCACTTCGCGATCTCCATCGCGCTGGAGCGCGAGGGCCAGCTCGTCTCGGGCGTGATCTACAACCCGATCAGCGACGATATGTTCACCGCCGAAAAAGGCGGTGGCGCCTATCTGAACGACAACCGCCTGCGGGTGGCCGCGCGCAAGGAATTGAAGATGTCGCTCGCCGCCACCGGCATTCCCTATATGGGCAAGCCGGGGCATGAGCGTTTCGCCGCGGAGCTTTCCGCCGCGATGGCCGCGACCACCGGCGTGCGCCGCTTCGGCTCCGCCGCGCTCGATCTCGCCTGGGTGGCGGCGGGCCGTTACGACGCTTATTGGGAGCGCGACCTGAAGGCGTGGGACATCGCCGCAGGCATCCTCATGGTGCGCGAGGCGGGCGGTGTGGTGAGCGATCTCAACAACCAGCAGAAGATGCTGGAGACGGGCGACGTTCTGGCCTCCAATGAAGCACTTCATGGACAGTATCTGAAGCTGCTGAAGGACGCGGGGCGCGGCAGTTGAGGCCATGCGCCGCCGCCCCTATTCTCCCCGCGCCATGACTCGCACCCTCGCATGCGGCGCCCTCGCCGCCTCGCTTCTCGCCGCCTCGCCGGTGCTGGCCCAGACCCAGCTTTATCCGGGCCAGGGCATCATCGTGAATCCCGGCGCGATCTATGGACGGCCCGGTGGCGACTATCCGGGCGTGATCCAGCTCCACATGCCGGCGCCGAAGGCGGCGAAGCGTCATGTGGTGAAGAAGCGCGAACCGTCTTCCGCCGAGGTTGGCGATGCCCTTCTGGCCGCGCAGCCCCAGCAGCAGGCCGAAGAAGCGCCAAAGCCGAAAGTGAAGAAAAAGGTGGAGGCTGCGCCCCCGCCGCCGGCGCCGGAAGAAAGCAGCGCCGACGAAGAAGGGGGCATTCCGCTTTCGCTGGCGCCCGAAGAGCCGCATCCGGTCCATCAACCCAAACCGCAGAAGCAGAAACAGACGGCCTCGGTGACGCCGGCGCCTGCGGCTGCGCCGTCGCCTGCCGAAAAGATCGCCGCCAAACCGGAAAAACCGGCGAAGAAAAGCGCGCTCAACAAGCAAAGCGAGATTCTGTTTCCGAGCGGCGCGACCGATCTGGGCAATGCGGCCATCAACAAGCTGCGCGATGTGGCGGGCGCGTTGAATGCTCAGATGACCTCGGGCGGCGCGCGCGTGCAGCTTGATGCCTATGGCGGGGCGCCGGGCGACAAATCCTCCGATGCGCGCAGGCTATCGCTCAAGCGCGCGCTGGTGGTGCGGCAGCTTCTCATCGAAGACGGCGTGCCGTCCGAGCGCATCGACGTGCGCGCCATGGGCGGCATAGACGACAGCGGCTCGCCCGACCGCGTCGATGTGTTCGTGACCGCGGGCTAATTGCCGAGCTTGATGTCCCGCGCCTCGCGGCCGAGCAGCGTCAGCACCACAATTGCGACCGCCGCGGCGATGGCGATGGACGCCAAGGCAAAGGAATAGTTCTCGCCGCTCTTCGCCGCGATGCTCGTTTGCAGCACCGCGTTGTAGGAGGCGATGAAATTGCCGAGCTGATAGACGGTGCCGGGGAAGGTGCCGCGCGCATCGGCCGGCGACAACTCGTTCAGATGCGCGGGGATGATGCCCCATGCGCCCTGCACGAAGAACTGCATCAGGAACGCGCCGATGGCGAGCATGGTGGCGGTTTCGGAATAGGCCCACAGGAACGAGACCGGAATGGCGAGCAGCGAGGCGACGACGATCGCCCGCTTGCGGCCCACCCGCTGGCTCCACAGGCCGAAGGTGATGCCGCCGACGATCGCGCCGATATTGTAGATGACGGCGATGATGCCGGTGACGTGCGGATCGAAATGGTGCTGCACCTGCAGGAAGGTGGGGTAGATGTCCTGCGTGCCGTGGCTGAAGAAATTGAACGCCGTCATCAGCAGGATGGCATAGATGGCGAGCGTCCAGTGGCGCTTGAGCACGGCGAGCACCGTGCCGGTCTTCGCGTGCTCGGCGGACCAGCCGGGCGATTCCGGAACGTGGCGGCGGATATAGAGGATCAGCAGCGCCGGGATCACGCCCACCATGAACATGCCGCGCCAGCCGATGTGATTGTAGAGAAGGCCGAAGACCACGGACGCGATGAGATAGCCGGTGGGATAGCCCGACTGCAGAAGGCCGGACACCACGCCGCGCGCTTCCGGCTTGATCGTTTCCATGGTGAGCGACGCGCCGATGCCCCATTCGCCGCCCATCGCGATGCCGAACAGCGCGCGGATGACGAGGAAGGCCGTGAGATTGGGCACGAAGGCGGTGGCGAAGCCGAGGATGGAATAAAGCCCGACATCGGCCATCAGCACCGGACGGCGGCCGAAACGGTCGGCGAGACGCCCGAAGATGAAGGCACCGATGGGACGCAGCGCGAGCGTCAGCGTGATCGCGACGGCGACGGCGGATTTCTCCACGCCGAACTCCGCGGCGACATCCTTCAGCACAAAGACCAGCAGGAAGAAATCGAAAGCGTCCAGCGTCCAGCCGAGATAGCTGGCGGCGACGACGTGCTTCTGCGCGCTGGTCCAGCCTTTCAATGCGTCGAACATGGCGATGGCATCCCCTTGCGATACGCCAAACTAGAAAGCGTTAACGCGCCGCGCAATGGCATTAATTTTTGCGTCCACCCAACAGGCGCGTTACGTCTGTTGCGG
>JAFECN010000130.1 GCA_018242145.1 Pseudomonadota bacterium | reverse complement strand
GGGCGCGGCGTGGCGCTCGCCCAAGGATCGCGATCTCGACAAGGTGTGCGAGATGGTCAAGGGCGTCAAAGCGATGGGCATGGAGACCTGCGTGACGCTCGGCATGCTGACGCCGGATCAGGCGACGCGGCTGAAAGGCGCGGGGCTGGATTATTACAACCACAACATCGACACCTCGCCGGAATATTACGGCACGGTGATCACCACGCGCACTTATCAGGACCGTCTTGACACGCTGGAATGTGTGCGCGACGCGGGCATTGCCGTGTGCTGCGGCGGCATTGTGGGCATGGGCGAGGCGGAGAGTGATCGCGCGGGCATGATCCACGCGCTCGCGACTTTGCCCGCGCATCCCGAAAGCGTGCCGATCAACGCGCTGGTGCAGGTGAAAGGCACGCGGCTGGGCGACAGTGCGCCGATCGACGGAATCGATTTCGTGAAGATGATCGCCGTGGCGCGCATCACCATGCCGAAGAGTTTTGTCCGGTTGAGCGCGGGGCGCGGCGAGATGAGTGACGAGACGCAGGCACTGTGCTTCCTCGCCGGTGCGAACTCCATCTTCTATGGCGACAAACTGCTTACCACGCCGAACCCGGAAGAAAGCAGCGACATGAAGCTGCTGAGCCGGCTCGGCATGAAGCCGATGGCGCTTTAACACCGCTGTCATGGCCCGCAAAAGCGGGCCACCCAGGTGAATACATTCGTACTTTCAATTTGATTGCTAAATCCTCTGCGCCTCCGCGGCTCTGCGTGAAAAGTTTTCTCACGCAGAGACACAGAGGCGCAGAGAAAAACGCCGACATTAGTGCCACTATCAACTGGGTGGCCCGCTTTGCGGGCCATGACAAGTGAGTGTGTGATGGGCAATTCGGATTGGTACACGCAGGGCCTCCCCCACATCTGGCTGCCTTATACGCAGATGAAGACGGCGAATCCGCCGCTCGCGGCAGTGCGCACAAGCGGCACGCGCATCACGCTGGCGGATGGCACGCAGTTGGTGGATGGGATCGCGAGCTGGTGGACGGCGTGTCATGGCTATAACCATCCGCATATCCGCGAAACGGTGCAGCATCAGCTTGAAACGCTGCCGCATGTGATGCTGGGCGGGCTGGTGCATGAGCAGGCGCTGACGCTGGCCAAGCGGTTATGCAATCTCCTGCCGGAAAACCTGACGCGCGTATTCTTCTCGGATTCCGGCTCCGTCGCCGTGGAAGTGGCGATGAAGATGGCGGTGCAATACTGGCTAAACAAGGGTGTGCGCGGGCGCACCAAGATGCTGGCCTTCAAGGGCGGCTATCACGGCGACACCATCGCGACGATGGCGGTGTGCGATCCCGAGGAAGGGATGCACAATCTTTTCACCGGGCTTCTTCCCGAGCATCATGTTGTCGATCTGCCGCGCGATGAGGAGAGCATCAGGGCGTTCGATGCGTTTCTGGAGCGCCATGCCGATGGCATCGCCGCGATATTGGTCGAGCCGCTGGTGCAAGGCGCGGGTGGGATGCTGTTCCACGATCCGCGCGTGCTGCAGCATCTGCGCCGCGCGGCGGACAAATACGATCTGCTGCTGATCTTCGACGAGATCTTCACCGGCTTCGGCCGCACCGGACCGATGTTTGCGCTGGAAGCGGCGGAGGTCGCGCCGGATATCGTCACGCTCGGCAAGGGGCTGACCGGCGGCACGCTGCCGCTGGCGGCGACGGTGGCTTCTTCAAAGATTTTCGATGCGTTCTGGTCGGACGATCCGCAGCATGCTTTGGCGCATGGGCCGACCTTCATGGGCAATGCGCTGGCCTGCGCGGCGGCGAATGCGTCGCTCGATCTGTTCGAACGCGAGCCGCGTCTGCTTCAGGCGGCGGAGATCGGCAAGGCGATGGCGCCCGCGCTCGGCCGCTGCATCGGCATGAAGGGCGTGAAGGATGTGCGCGTCAGAGGCGCCATCGGCGTTGTCGAATTGGAAAAGATCGACAACATGAACGCGCTGAAGGCGGCGCTGGTGAAGGAAGGCGTCTGGGTGCGGCCGTTCCGCAATATCGTTTATCTGACGCCTGCGCTGACGATTGAACCAGACGATTTGTCGAAGTTGACGAATGCCATCGTGAAGGTGGTCGGTTCGTTGAACTAGCGCCGTGCGCGGATGCGGATGGGTTCCAGATCGTTCAGGGCAAGCTCGCGGTGGCGGATGAGGATGCCGCCCCATACCATGAGCGCGCCGCCGCACAGGCTGGTCACCAGCAGGTCGCGCGCCAGCCATGCGGGAAGACCCGCGCCGCCCACGTCCAGCATGGCCAGAACGCCGGGCAGCAGCAGAAATATGCCGGCCAGAAACGCCAGAGGTCCCGAAATCCTGCCCATTGCTCGCATCCGATTTGCTTTCGAAACCGGAACGCCGGGAGCCGCCGCGAAGTTCCCCGCTAGCACCGCACGGGTTAGATAAAGACATGGATATCCGCAGGCTTCTGATCGTGGTGGGCGCGCTCATTCTGGCGGCGGGCGTGTTCTGGCCGTGGATCGCGCGGCTGGGGCTGGGGCGGCTGCCCGGCGATATCGCAGTCCAGAGGCCCGGTTCCTCCTTTTATTTTCCGATTGTTAGCTGCCTTGTGGTCAGCGTCGTTCTGACACTTCTTTTTTGGCTCTTCCGGAAGTAAGACGCCGCGTAACCCGCCATCCCCACGAGTC
>JAFECN010000012.1 GCA_018242145.1 Pseudomonadota bacterium | reverse complement strand
TAATTCGGTCGGCGCCATCCGCCGCTCTCTCGCCAGTCCGGGCGCAAATGAGAAGTGGCGGATAGAGCGTTTTGAAGCGGCCCTAATCGTGGCCCGAACTCCGAAGGCATCCGATTTCTAACCGGCGCCGGCCAGCAAGCCGCCGCCCGATCAGAATAGCTTTTCTCCCGCCGCCGCTCGCCGCATCTATTTGCCGTGCGCCATCGTGACTGTTCGGTGCCCATGGTCGTCGAGCTGGATTCAACGAAACTCGCATCGCTGTCGATGAGCGCCTCTTCACCTTCCGTGGGAGGTTCGTGTGTCCGAAAGTAAGTACCTAACAACAGAAGAAGTTTGCGATCGCTATCGCGGTGAAGTCTCTGTGGGAACGCTCAGGAATTGGCGTGCGCAGCGCGTGGGACCGCCATTCATAAAAATCGGCAAGTCGGTTTTGTATCCCGTGCAAGGTCTGGACGAATGGGATAAGAAGAATCTCGTGATGTGCCGTGCCTCGCGCAAACTCGGCGTGGTTGATAATGAGGGAGCGTGAAGATCACGTTGGATCACGTGCTACCGCTCCCAACCTCACACCCCACCGATTTTTCCAGATGACTAAACTACTCGTTATTTCAATAAGTTAGATCCCTTGAGACGGCCGTTCCACAACCACCCCAGCGGAGACCCGACCCCCTCCAAAGCCGACATTGAAATGACGCGCGAGATTGCCAATGCCGCCAGGGCGCTCCGGATTGCCATTCACGACCACATTGTGGTGGCGCGCGGCGGAGTGCTGAGCTTCAAGTCCCTTGGGCTTCTGTAACCCGGCCGCGCCCCTGCTATAACCGGATTCGATAACGCCGCGAGGGGAGCATGTGGCGCATCTGGCTGCGGGGCGCAGCAGAATTTCTGGGAAGCATCGCAGGCGCGATTCTGCTGTTGTCGCTGCTGGTGGTCGCGGCGCAGCCGCCGCATGGCATCTGGCCATTTGCAACGAACGTCCTGGAGCAGTTTCTTCGTGCCGTGGCCGGAGATTTCGGCCGCAGCACCGCGACAGGCGCCCCGGCAATGATCGTTGCGTGGAAAGCGTTTCCCGCCACCGCGCAACTCATGGCGTCCGGCGCGGTGCTGGCGCTGTTGATCGGAATTCCGCTGGGGTTTCTCCTGAGTGCCGGACGCACGCTGCGCGCGGCGGCGCCCCTTCTTCAAATCGTCACGGCGATTCCGGTGTTTCTCATAGCACTCGCACTGATCTGGATCGCACTCCGGTCATTTCATATGGCTGCGCCCCTGCACTCGCGGAATACGTCGTTGGCGAGTCTGCTGAATCGTGGAGACTGGAGCGGAGCCTGGTTCCTATATCTTCTGCCCGCGCTGACCGTCGGCGCGGCAGGTGCCGCGCGCCTGCAACTGTCATTGCAGCGCGCCGCAGACATCGCATGGGCCGCGCCATACCGAAGCGGATTACGAATGATGGGGCTCGGCCTTTTCGACATCAATCTGCGCTTTGCGCTGCCGGAGATCGTCGCCGCCATGTTGCGCGATCTGAGGGCGTTTGTGCTTGCATTGATTTCGGCGGCCGTCATCGTCGAATGGATATTTCAGATAGGCGGTGCGGCGGCTCTCTTCCTGAAAGCCGCGGCATCCCATGACTGGAGTGTCGTTTCCGCCATCCTGTTTTTGTTCGCCCTGCTTGTGATTGCCGTCGGCTTCCTGGGAGACGTGTTCGCCTCTTTGATCCTCTCCGAGGAGGCCCGATGAGCGGCGTGGCGGCAAGGACGGGCAGTAGTCGGCATCCGCGGATGTTTCGGACGATCATCGGCACTGCCGGAATCGCGGGGCTGGGCTTGATCGCCGTCGTCGTGGCGCTGAACAACGTCGTCGCGCGTGTGTCCGCCGGTGCCGTGCATGTCGCGCCGCCCTTGTTGGCACCCGGCGCCGGTTTCGTTCTGGGAACGGACGCGCTGGGACGCGATGTCATGAGCGAAACGGTGCATGCTCTCGCCGTTTCGTTCTCGAGCGCGGCCCTCGCCGCCGCGATTGCCGTGTTCGTAGGCGCTTTCGCGGGATTTGCGGCCGTGCGGATGCCGTTGCGGTTGGGGGAATTCGTGCGCGCGGTGAGCGGTGTTGTCCGCACGGTGCCCGCGCTGCTTCTGGCTGTTGTGCTTGTCGCGCTATCCGCTCGGGATTTTTCGACGATCGCCGTGGGGCTGGCGATTTGTCCGGCGATTTTCAACCGAAGCTTCGACAGCGCGATGCGTTTGGCCAGGTCCCGGCACGCGGTGTATGCGCGCGCGAGCGGTATTCCGGGCCTTACCTTGCTGCGGCGCGATCTTGTTTATGAGCTTCGCAGGAATTTCCTGTATGTGGCCGGGCGCGCGCTTGCCGCGGCCGCGACAATCCTCGCCACGCTCAGTTTTCTGGGCTTCGGGGCCGTTCCGCCGCATCGCGATCTGGGGCTTATGATCGCCCAGGCGCGCGACAGCTATTTGAGTGCCTGGTGGTGCGCATTTTTCCCCGCGTTGGCGCTAGTGGTTTTTGTGCTCTGCGCCCGGTTCGCAGCAACAGACGATAATGGCGACGTATCATGAGCGACCGTGCTCCGCTCTTGCGTATCCGGGACCTCGCCTTCCAAAGCGCCGGTGCCGCAAAGGCCGAAATCGAAGGCCTTTCGCTCACCGTTCATCCTCGCGACACACTGATCCTGCTGGGCGAAGCCGGGTCCGGCGCGGGTGCCGTCATGCGGCTGTTGGCGCAGGTGCCAAGTTCTGGCGCGAACGTCAGCGGCACCATCCAGATCCGGGAGCGGCCCGAACAGCTTCTCGGCAAAAGCACGGTGCTGGATGTGCGGACCGCCTATCTTCCGGGGCCGCACGCCAATGTGCTCAATCCTCACGAGAACGTTCATTCCCAGCTTTCGCTCGTGATCGCCCGCAGGTTGCGCCAGCCCAAAAAGAGTGCGGCGGCAGAACTCGATCTGGCGTTGCAGCGGCTTCCGGGGGCGCCCTCTCCTGACGCGCTGAACCAGCCGCCGGCGCGCGTTGCTCCCGAAGCGCTTGCCGCGGGCCTGCTTGCCGCGGCGGTGGCGCAAACTCCGGAGCTTCTTCTTGCCGACGATCCCTTGGGCGAACTCTCTCCCGCGCAGGCGCAGGCCTTCGCGTCAGTCCTGAAGGCGGAACAGGAACGTCTGGGATTTGCGCTGCTCTATTCGGCCATGCGCGCCGATGCTGCGCGCCTGCTCGGCGGAAACCTCGTCGTCTTGCGATCGGGACGATTGATCGAGGAGGGGCCCGTGTCGCGATTGGCGACGGCACAATCGCACAGCTACACGCAAACCCTGTTTCGCGCGTCGGTGCCGGGAGACGGGGCAATTTCGGGGCGCGCGGCGGCGCGCGGCGAGCCATTGCTGCGGTTGCAAGGGGTGCAGTTGAAGCGGCCCGGCAAGAGCAAGGACCGCGAGAAGATCACGTTCGAGCTTCGCCGGGGGGCCTCGCTCGGTCTTATCGGCGAGATTGGCTCCGGCCGCCGCTCGCTGGCGCGCGCGCTTCTGGGCATGGAGCCGGTGGCGGCAGGCCGCATCGTGTTCGATCAGGTCGATATCAGCGTGCTCAGTTCTGCGATGATGGCGAGGCTCCGCCGCCGGGTCAGCTTCATCACCGGCGACGACGATGCTCTCGATCCCCGCATGACCATATTCGACACGGTGTCGGAGCCCTTGCGCGCGCATCTGGCGATGCCGCGCGATCTGGTGGCCCACAACCGGGATGCGGCACTGAAGCGGGTAGGGCTGGCGGCACTGCCCGGCAGCAGGACCGTTGCCACCCTCACGCCGTTCGACCGCCGAAGGCTACAAATCGCGCGCGCCATTGTGAGCCAGCCGCTGCTCGCCGTCATCGACGAGCCGCTGCACGGTCTGGATGCTTTCGCGCAATCGGTTGTGCGCGATCTGTTGCGGAATTTCCGCTCCAACGAAGGGGCCGCGATCGTGTTCATCACATCCGATTTCGGCCTGGCGCGCGCGTTTTGCGAAGACGGTTTCGTCTTCAAGGAAGGCCGCATCGTGGAAAGAGGGACGATGTCCAATCTCCTGCGCGCGCCGCAGGAACCCCATACCCGAAAGCTTCTGGAAGCCGTGGCCGTGTTGCCCGCGACGGGCGGGGCAGACATGAAGCCCGTCTCGGGACCGGCGGCCGCGCCCGTCGCGCCGCCGACGGCGGAGCCATAAGCGCCAAGCGGTCGCCCGATATCGCCCTTTAAATGAGGCGGGGCAGGCTCTAAAACGGCCCTATGAACAGCCTTTCTGACATCCGTTCGAGTTTTCTCGATTTCTTCCGCGACCGGCAGCATCTGGTGGTGCCGTCGAGTTCCCTTGTGCCGCGCAACGACCCGTCGCTGCTCTTCACCAATGCAGGCATGGTGCAGTTCAAGAGCGCCTTCACCGGTCAGGAGAAGCGGGCGAACCCGCGCGCCACCTCCGCGCAGAAATGCGTGCGCGCCGGCGGCAAACACAACGATCTGGACAATGTCGGCTACACGGCGCGGCATCACACCTTCTTCGAGATGCTGGGGAATTTCTCCTTCGGCGACTATTTCAAGGACGACGCGATCCGGTTCGCCTGGGACCTGATCACGCGAGACTATGGCATCGCGAAGGACCGGCTTTGCGTGACGGTCTATGCCGACGACGATGAAGCTTTCGGCATCTGGAAAAAGGTGACGGGCTTCCCGGACGAGAAGATCATCCGCATCGCGACGAGCGCGAACTTCTGGTCCATGGGCGATACGGGCCCCTGCGGTCCCTGCTCCGAGATTTTCTACGACCATGGCCCGCACATTGAAGGCGGACCGCCCGGCTCGCCCGACGAAGACGGCGACCGTTTTGTCGAGATCTGGAATCTCGTCTTCATGCAGTACGAGCAGTTCGCGGATGGCCGCCGCGAGAACCTGCCCAAGCCCTCCATCGACACCGGCATGGGGCTGGAGCGCATTACCGCCGTGATGCAAGGCGTGCATGACAATTACGACATCGATCTTTTCCGCCACCTGATCGCGGCGTCCGCGGAGGCGAGCGGGTCTTCGCCGACGGGCGGTCATGCGGCGAGCCACCGCGTCATTGCCGATCATCTGCGCTCGACATCGTTTCTCATCGCCGATGGCGTGCTGCCGTCGAACGAAGGCCGCGGCTATGTGCTCCGGCGCATCATGCGCCGTGCGATGCGGCACGCCCATCTGATCGGCGCGAAATATCCGCTGATGTATCGCCTCGTGCCGGCGCTGGTCGCGGAGATGGGAGCGGCCTATCCGGAGCTTGGACGGGCGCAGCCCCTGATCACCGAGACTCTTAAGCTTGAGGAAATCCGCTTCCGCGAAACCCTGACGCGCGGCCTGAAGCTTCTCGATGAAGCGACGGGCGATCTCAGGAAAGGCGACAAGCTGGCGGGCGAAACCGCGTTCCGCCTGTATGATACGTATGGCTTCCCGCTCGATCTGACCGAAGATGCCTTGCGCGAACGCGGCATCGCCGTCGATGTCGATGGCTTCAACGCTTCCATGCAGAAGCAGCGCGAGGATGCGCGCAAAGCCTGGGCCGGTTCCGGCGAGACCACAGACGCGAAGATCTGGTTCGATCTGCGCGACGAATTGGGTGCGACCGAATTCCTCGGCTACGACACCGAAGAGGCGGAAGGCAACATCGTCGCCATGCTGAAGGATGGCGCGCGCGTGAAATCCGCCAACAGCGGCGACACGGTTTCGATCCTGACCAACCAGACGCCGTTCTATGCGGAGTCGGGCGGGCAGGTCGGAGACCAGGGCGCGATCTTCTCGGGCAAGGGCGCGCAAGGCGCCGTCACCGATACGCAAAAACATAACGGGCTGCACGTTCATATCGTGCGGGTGACCGGCGGCGAATTCCATGTGGGCGACGCGGTGGAATTGCGCGTCGATGGCGAGCGGCGCCGGGCGACGCGCGCCAACCATTCGGCGACCCATCTTCTGCATGCGGCGCTGAAGCGCGTGCTGGGGCCGCATGTCAGCCAGAAAGGCTCGCTCGTCGCGCCGGATCGCCTGCGCTTCGACTTCGCCCATCCCAAGGCGGTGACGCAGGACGAACTCGACCGCATCGAGAACCAGGTCAACGCCGTCGTGCGGCAGAACTCGGACGTCTCGACCCGCCTGATGCCCACCAATCAGGCGATCAAGGCCGGCGCGGAAGCCCTTTTCGGCGAGAAGTATGGCGAGGAAGTCCGTGTACTGACGATGGGTAGCGACCCCGACGCCGACAAGACCTACTCCGTCGAGCTTTGCGGCGGCACGCATGTGCGCCGGCTGGGCGATATCGGCCTCTTCACGATCCTTTCCGAAAGCGCGGTCGCGGCGGGGGTCCGCCGCATCGAGGCGTTGACGAGCGAAGGCGCCCGGCGCTGGCTTTCCGATCAGGCGGAGCTGGCGCGCGAGGCGGCGGCGGCGCTCAAGACATCGCCTGCCGATCTTCCCGCCCGCGCGCTGGCGCTTGCCGAGGAGCGCCGCAAGCTTGAACGCGAGCTTGCGGACGCGAAGAAGGCGTTGGCGCTGGCCGGCCCGGCCCGCAGCGACTCCGGCGAGGCGGCGAAGGAGATCGCGGGCCTCAAAACCGTGTTGCGCGTCGTCGAAGGCGTCTCGCCCAAAGACCTCAAGGGCCTGGCCGATGACGCCAAGGCGAAGATCGGCTCCGGCATCGTGGCCTTCGCGGCGGTGGCCGATGGACGGGCGTCGCTGGTGGTGGGTGTCACCGACGATCTCACCAAGCGCATCAGCGCCGTGGACCTTGTGAAGCTCGGCGCGGAAGCGCTGGGCGGCAAGGGCGGCGGCGGGCGGCCCGACATGGCGCAGGCCGGAGGACCGGACGGCGCCAAGGCGCAGGCCGCGCTCGACGCTATCGCCAAGCGCCTGGGCGATCTCGCCCCGGCTTAGGGGACCCAATACACCGCGATCTTGTTGCCGGTGGGATCGCGCAGATAGGCGCCGTACCAGCTTTGCTTCTCCGGCGGGCGAAAGCCCGGCGCGCCTTCGTCCGATCCGCCATGGCTCAATCCGGCTTTGTGCGCGGCGTCCACTTTGTCCTTGGCGTCGGTCTTGAAGGCGATCATCGTGCCGTTGCCGGACGTGGCCGGTTTGCCGTCGAAGGGCGGGCAGACATAGACGTTGTGCTCGTCCTTGCCCTTCGGCCCATAGCCGATCCAGCCGCCGTCGGCGAATTTGCGCTCGTCGCCGATGGCGCCGAACACCGCATCGTAGAACTTGCCCGAGGCCTCGGTGTCTTTGGCCCCGATGGTGATGTACCCGATCATTCTGTCCCTCCTTGCGGCTTTGAATTTCCGCGATTTTCCCGGCACCCCGAATTGAATTGCGAAATAGAGGGGGTACCCCTCCCCCCTCTCCGAACCGTCGGATGGGGACCGCCTGTGGAAGATAGCGCTCGCTTGGAACAAAACAAGAACATAAATATCACAGGGGCATTGCAATCTCTGCATGCCCTGAGGCGGAGGCCGCCCACCTGGAAAAAATTGCGGCGATCTAAGCCGCGCGCCTTGCCGCCAGCGAATCCGCCACGATCCACGCCACGCCCACCAGGATCACGCTGGTCGCGATTTCGGTCCACGCGAAGAAACTGGACCTTACGACCAGCCCCGGCACCAGCGCGAACACGGTGAAGATCGCATACATGACGGCGAGGAGAATGGCGGCGAGACGGGCGCGGATGGTCATGACGATGGCGAGGCCGCCGGCGATATGGAAGACGCCCGTGGCGTAGCCCCAGAACAGTTGATTGGGCGGCAGCCATGTGGGGATCAGCGGCGCGGTGAGGTTCATATAAACGAAATGCGCGCCGCCAAAGAAGATCGCGCAGATACCGAATGCGATCTGCCCGATGCGGATGAAGCGCGCGGATGTTGCCGCATCCAGCTTCGCGAGGCTGGCCCAGAGGATGAAAGCGCCGGCGGTGATGGCGAGTTGCTCCGCCATGCTGTCATAGGCGCCATAGATTTCGAGATTGCGCAGAACAAGGCGGCCGTTCATCACCAGCACGACGATGATGCCGTAATAGGCGGCCAGCGCCGCGGCGGCCCAGAGCGCGGTCTTGCGCCATTCCAGAGCGATGCCCGCAACAAGCATGAAGATCGCCACGGCATAGGCCAGCGCGGTCCGCGCGGGGAAAGTTTTGGGAACGGGCTGACCGCCGTGGAAATCGCCCCAGATCAGGCACATCAGCGCCAGCGCGATGATGCCGAGGCCATAGACGCGCCAGCCGAAAGATTTGTCCGCCATCATGCCGTCCCCCGCAGATGGCGCGATACTAGCGGCGGCATGCGGGCTTGGGAGGATCGCGCGGCGGGTGCTCACCGTCATGTGAAGGCATGCTGCGCTGCGCTAGGATGATCGCCCGAACGGGAGGGCAGCATGACGGCTTCAGCGACACTGGCGGGCCGCAAGCTGGTGCAGGTGGCGCTCACCTGCCGCGATCTGGACCGAGCGCGCCTATTCTACCGCGACACGCTGGGCCTGCCCCTCATGTTCGAGGCAGGGAGCATGCTGTTCTTCGATGCCAGCGGGCAGCGCCTGGTCGTTGGCCTTGCGGAGAAGCCGGACCGGCCCATCGGCGGCACTTACATCTATTTCGACGCGCCTGATATCGCGGCGCTCGTTTCCGGGCTGAAAGCCAAGGGCGTTGAGATGATCGGCGAGACCGAGACGCTCCAACGCACCGGCACGCATGAACTCAAGCTGCAATTCTTCCGCGATCCGGACGGCAATGAGATCGGGTTGATGGGCATGGTGCCGATCTCACACTGATCACCCTCGCCCCCTTCAGGGGGAGAGGGCAGGGTGAGGGGGTGCTTATGCAAAGAAAATTCGGGCGTGTTGAAATCCGCTTGGTGAGCAGTGCGGTCCGGTCGCGCGCGATGCTTGGCTTTACCGGCCCCCCCCCCCCACCCCCCCCCCCCCCCCCGGGGGGGGGGGGGGAGGCCAACACCTGCTTCCTACCTTCCGGGCCTGATCGATACATGGAGCGCTGGTGTG
>JAFECN010000129.1 GCA_018242145.1 Pseudomonadota bacterium | reverse complement strand
GTTCTCGGGTTCCGCGTCAGCGCATGGTACCGGCGCGATGGCGGCTATATCGACCGCGTCAACTACATGACGGGCGACACCATCGACAAGAACTCCAATCACGGCGGCACTTTCTCGGGCCGCGCGGCGCTGGCCTGGCAAGTGAACCCCACGCTGCTGATCGCGCCCAGCCTGTTCTACGAACAGAAGAACATCCACAACAACGATCAATATTGGGTGGGCCTCTCCGATCCGGACAAGGGCCGCTATATCACCGCGACGCCCGAACTGATGGGCGACAAGGATCGCTTCGCGCTGCCCGCCCTGAAGATCGACTGGACGCCGGGCGACATCGAAGTCGTGTCCAACACGTCCTATTTCGACCGTCACCAGACGGTGCAGGATTATTCCGGCACGCTCTACAACCTCTCCTACTTCCAGAGCGCGCTCGCGGGCGGAACGCTTCCCGATTATGTGACCGATTGCACCGGCGACGCGGGCAGCCTTTGCGCCACGCCGGGATCGGGCTATCCGCTTCTGGGCACGGCCAGCATCAATCTGCCGGGCTTCGGGCACTACAGCTCGCGCAACTACGTCATCAACAAGCAGCAGAACTTCACGCAGGAAATCCGCGTGCAATCGGCCGATCCGGACGCGCGGCTGACATGGGTGGCCGGACTTTTCTACACCCACCAGAGCCAGCTCAGCGTGGAGCGGATCAACGATCCGCAGTTGCCGGCGCTGACGACCTATCTGTGGGGCGAGCCGCCGGCGGCGGCATCCTGCAACGTCCCGCCCACGGGCATCCCCATTCTGGACATCTGGTGCGAAGGCCTGCTGCCCAATGGCGACGACTACATCAACCACACGCAGGGCCATGAGCGGCAGGAAGCCGTCTTCGCCAACTTCACCTACGCCATCACGGACGCGGTGAAGGTGCAGGCGGGCGCGCGCTATGCCAGGACGCATTTCGATTTCAGCAACTTCTCCGACGGCGCGCAGAATTTCGGCCCGATCACCGGAAATTCCGGCAAGGAGAACGAAACGCCGTTCACGCCGATGGGCAACGTCACCTGGCAGATCAACGACGACGACATGATCTATGGCACGGTGGCGAAGGGCTATCGCATCGGCGGCGCCAATCCGCCGGTGCCGTTCGTCGCCTGCGGACCGGATTTGACGGCCCTGGGCATCACCAGCCTTCCCTCGGACTACGGCTCGGACACGGTGATGAGCTATGAGGTCGGCAGCAAGGACAAGTTCTTCGGCGGGCGGCTGCAGGCGGCTGGCAGCGTCTATTATCTGAAATGGAAGAACATCCAGCAGGACAACTACCTGCCGGGCTGCGGCTTCAAATACACGAGCAATCTGGGCGATGCCGAGAGCAAGGGCTTCGACCTGCAGGGCGAGTGGCTTGTGACCGACGCGCTCGATATCGACTTCAGCCTCGGCTACACCGACGCGCACTTCACCACGAACGCGGCGACGGGCCCGGCGCCGGGCGCGCCGACGCTGGCGGTGAAAGGCGACAAGCTGCCCGGCTCGCCGTGGACGTTCTCCATCGGCGCGCAATACAACACCGACGTGCTGAGCCACGATGCGTTCCTGCGGGTCGATTACCAGTATGCCAGCCGCGAAATCGGCATGACGGCGGCGCGCGATCCCGCCAACTCGCTCTATGACAGCGGATTGGTGGGCGAGCCCGAGACCAATGTGGTGACGTTGCGCGCCGGCGCGACGTTCGGCGATGTGAACCTGTCGGTGTTCGCCGACAACCTGCTCAACGCCCATCCGCGCCTCGATCTGAGCCATCAGGACAGCGACACGATCCTGTATGAAGCGCAGACCTTGCGGCCGCGCACGATCGGCATCACCGCGACCTATCGCAACTGATGGCGCGCAGGACCATAACGCCGGTTCTCGGCATCGCGCTGGCGGCGCTGGCTTTCGGGCCCGCGCTCGCCGGCGCCGCCGTGCATCCGCACAAGATCGGCGCCGATGAGGTGGCGGGCAAGATTTTCGCCCGGCCCGACACCAAGGTGACCCATGAGAAGGGGAGCACCTTCGAAGACAACATCACGCTGATGACGACGGACAAGAAGTTCGAGACCGGCATGTACCGCTCCGGCCCGGCGCATTACGACTCGCGCAAGAAGGACTACGGCGTCGACGAGTTCATGTACTTCGTGAAGGGCAGCGTGACGCTGACCTCCGTGGACGGCGACGTTCAGGTGATCCATGCGGGCGAAGCCGTGACCATCCCCCACGACTGGCGCGGCACCTTCGACACCAAAGGCTACACAAAATTCTACGCCATCTATTCGGCGAGCGGGAACGCGGACTGACCGGCGCGCTTTGCCTCGACGCGGGCCGCGGCGGCTGCGAAGATGCGTGCGCGAAGAGGGGCTGAATCAGGCATGGATACCGAACTCAAGGCGGGCTCGCTGTCGTTCATCGAGTCGATGGTGATGGGCGTGGCGGGCTCGGCGCCCGGCTACACCATCGCGGTGACCACCGGCGCACTGATCGCGGTGGCGGGCACCCTGTCGCCCGGCGCGCTCGTCATCTTCGCCGTGCCGATGCTGGGCATCGCCATCGCCTACAAGGCGCTGAACAAGGCCGCCGTTTCGGCGGGCGCCGCCTATCAATGGACCACCGTGGAGTTCGGCAAGTTCTGGGGCTTCTTCTCCGGCTGGGCGCTGATGGTGGCGGCGATGGTGTTCATGGTGACGGGCAGCCTGCCCCTGGCCACCGCGACGCTGGACTTCATCGATCCCGCGCTGGCCAACAATGTGGTGCTGAGCGCGGGCGTGGCGACGGCGTGGTTCCTGGTGATCGCCACCGTGCTGATCGTGGGCATCGAAGTGACGAGCAAGGTGCAGATGGTGATGACCACGGTGGAACTCATCATCCTCACCGCGGTGATCGTGGCGGCGTTCGTCCATGCCGCGAAGATGGGCCTGGCCAATCCGTTCTCGTGGTCGTGGTTCGGCTTCGGCTACACGCCGCAGAGCTTCGCCACCACGGCGCTGATCGTGGTGTTCTTCTACTGGGGCTGGGACGTGACCGCGAATCTGGCGGAAGAAACCCACAACGCGGAGGATAACGCCGGAAACGGCGGCTTCATCAGCATCTTCGTCACCGTGTCCTACTACATCGCCTTCGTGGCGGCGGCGCTGTGCCTCTACACCACCAAGGACGCGGCGGGCCGCAACGCCAATATCATCTACGACATCGCGGTAACCTCCGGCTTCGGCCGCGCGGGCGGGCTGCTCGCCTCCTCCGCGGTGATCCTTTCCAGCGTGGCGACGCTGGAGACGACGATGCTGCAATTCTCGCGCACCCTGTTCGCGATGGGCCGCGACGGCGCGATGCCGTTCGGCTTCGGCAAGGTGGACAAGCGCACCCAGACGCCGGTGCGCGCGATGCTGGTGCTGATGGGTGTCGGCCTGCTACTGCTGTGGGGATCGAGCCTGATGCCGACGGTGAACATCATCATCCAGGATTCGGTGCGCGCGGTGGGCCTGCTGGTCGCCTATTATTTCGGGCTGGCCGGGCTGGTGGCGGCGAAGGTGTTCTTCCCGCTCTATAAGGAACATATCGGTCGCTGGCTGTGGCTGTGCGTCTATCCGGCGCTGAGCGGCATCGCGCTGATCGCGCTGGGCATCTACGCGATCACGACCTTCGATCTCATCACCAACTGCGTCGGCATCGGCGGGCTGGTGGCCGGCATCGTCTTCTTCCGCCCCGGACGCTATCGCACGCCGAAGCTGGTGGAGCCGGTGGTGGAGTGAACAAGACAATCACCTCCCCCTTGTGGGGAGGTGATTTATCCGAGCAATTCCCCCACCGCGCGGTGCGCCTGGTCCATCGCGACATCGGTGTAGGCGGCCATGCCGGAATCGGCGTTGGCGATGGCGATGTTGCCGAACTTCCTGCGCTCGATGAGGTTGGGCGTGTGATCGGCGTCGAAGCCCTTGTCGCAGAGCGCGTTGTATTCCGGCGCGTAGCCATGCGGCCAGCGGTTTACCGCGATGCCCGCAATATCGCGCGCCGGATCGAAGCCGCCTGCGGATAGCGTGCGGCCGAGTTGCGCGCGGATTTCGCGCTCGAAGGTTTCGAACGGCGTGTTGAGAAGCTCGTAGCGGCCCGCCTTGTGCTGCTCGCGCTCGGGCAGGCCCGGCTGCGCGGGCGTGCGCGTCATGTGGACGAGGATGGGCTTGGCCGGATCGCGCTCGCTCTTGTAACTGCCGATGTTCACCGGCGCATTCAAGTGGAAATCGGAATGATAACCGCCGGGCGCATACACGCCCTTGATGCCGAGCGTCTTGAACGACGACCAGTTGCGGATCGCCACGCTGGTATAAACCAGCGGCGTCTTGATGAGCGCATGCATCGCCGCCTTCTGCCCGGCCGGAAGCTCGGTGACGATGTAGGGGATCATCATGTTCCAGCTTGCGAAGATGCAATGCCGCGCGGTGACGCGATGCACCGCGCCGCCGCCGGGCGACGCCGTGTAGGCGACCTCCACGCCATCCTTCGCATTGCGCGCGCGCACGACGATGTTGTTGAGGCGGATGCGCACATCGTTCGACGCGCGATCCAGCGTGCTGTAATCGCATTTGGCGGTGACGATATCCTCGGCGGTGTGGCCGGGCATGGAGCCGGGCACCAGCATCCGCACCAGAGATCGCGCGATGGAGGCGTTGCCGTCCGGGAAATGGAACGTCTCGGAGCCGAAAGGCGGCGTGCAATAGCCGCGCGGCGTGTAGCCCATGCGGTTGGTGCCGCCGGGCTTCAGCTTCAATCCCTGAAAACCGGGGAAACCCACGCCCCAGCAATCCAGCGCCGACACCGCGTCGATGCCGCAGCCCCACAACCCGTCGGTGCGGTGCTGGTAGTAGGCGATCACGCCGGGATCGGCCTTCACGACGTTGAGCAGGTAATCCTTGTAGGAGAAGCGCCAAAGCTTGTCCTTCTTCTGGTCGGAGGTGAGGCCGGGATAATAGTCTTCCGTGCCGGTCTCGATCTTGAGGATGGATTTGCGCACGCCATCCTTCAGCGGCGCGGCGGCGACGAACGCGGCCACCTCTTTCGGATCGGCTTTGCCTTCGCGGCCCGCCGTTGTGGTGACGAGCTTGTCCGTGCCGAAGGTCTCGTGATCGAAGAACACGCCCTGCTTCAGCCCGGCATAGATCGTGTCGTCGTCGCATTGTTTGGAAAGCTCGGCGGGATGGATGCCGAGCGTCTTCAGCACGCCGCTGGCGACGGGGCTGTAAGGCTTGGGGCTGTCGATCTCCAGCGTGCCGCCATTGAGCAGGTGCATCCGCCCGCCGACATGGAATTCGTTGCGCTTGGCATGGCCGCCGAAATCGTCGTGGTTCTCGATGATGAGAACCTTCGCCTTGGGATTTTTCTGGCGATAGAAATAGGCCGCCGACAAGCCGCTGATGCCGCCGCCAACGACAACAAGATCGTAGTGCTCGTTCGCCGCATCCACCTTCGGCGTCTTGCTCCAGAAATCGCCGTCGCGCAGTTCATGCGCGCCTTCGAACGAGCCCGGATGGCTGCCGCGCATGCCCAGCCGCGTGGGCGGATAATAGTCTTTCGCATTCTGCGCCTCGGCTTCGGCGGCGGCGGCCAACTCCGGCGCCAGCCCCGTCAGCGCCACGCCGATGGCCGCGCCTTGCAGGAAATCGCGCCGCGCGATCCTGCGGCCCACGCCCAGTTCCTTGTCCGATTTCTTCGACATGCTGTGTCCTCAATAAAGCGATTGGGCAATGAGCGCGGCTTCGGCTTCGCAGCCGGCAGGCGGCGTTGCGGCTTTGGCGCGCGCGGCGGCAAGCTCGCTGCGCGCGGCGTCCATGTCGGCGCGGAATTCGGCGGAGCTGTGCAGCGCCGCGATCACGATGGACGCTTCGGTGCGCCCCGCATCGACGGCGCTGGCATTGTGCACGCCGCAGACGACGCGGCTTTCGCCATAGGCCCGCGCGCGGGCCAAAATCGGCGTGGCGCGATCCGGCGCGATCTCCGCAAGAATAAGACCGAGCGCCCAACTGAATGTGGAATGGCCGGAGGGATAGTCATAGCTTTTCGCGAAATCCGGCGTGATCGTGATGCAGGTGGCGCCCTTGTCGATCAGGAAGGGCCGCTGGCGCTTGTTGAAATTCTTGGCGTCGCGCATGGCCTTCAGAAGATCGGGCGTCATGCGGCTGACGAGTTGCGAAATGTGCGGCTCATCCTGCGGGTTCATCGCCACGCCGAGAGCGCAGGTGAAATCCTTCGACAGCGCGGCCTCCGAATAATCGTTGTCGTTCTGCGCCATCGCCCAGCGCGCGCTGCCCTTCAGCTTGCGCGTGCGCAGGAAGATCTTGCGGTCGGCCTCGTAGCGCGCGGTGCCCTTCACCGGCGCGTGCGGAAGGATGACGGTGGTGTCCGGCATGGCGGACGGGTCGAGATAAGGCGGCGGCTTTGGGGCGTCTTCGGCGAACGCAATGCCTCCGACCAATAGAAGACCGAACCCCAGCAACAGAGCTTTGCGCATGATTCCCTCCGATAATGCCCAGTATCACCTCCCCCTTGTGGGGAGGTCGACAAAATTCTGAAGGCCGTGAGCGATAGCGAACGGGCGGAGGAATTTTTCGGGTGGGGGATACGCGCGCACGCCCCCACCCGGATCGCTTCGCTCTCCGACCTCCCCACGAGGGGGAGGTGATTTTAGCGCTTGCCGAGTTCGAGGCGGAGGATGGCGGCGGCGCCGCGCAGGCCCGCGTGGTCGTCCACGATCAGCGCGGTGGGGATGGCTTTCATGTAATCCGCGAAACGGCCCTTGTCCTCGAAGCGCTGGCGAAAATCGCTGGCGAGGAAGAAGTCCACCGCGTCGGGCAATATGCCGCCCGCGATCAGCACGCCGCCGCGCGCGCCCATGCCCAGCGCATAATTGCCCGCGACCGAGCCGAGGATGGCGCAGAAACGGCCGAACACCTTGGCCTCGAAGCTGTCCGGCTGCTCGCGCGCGGTGCGGGTGATGTCTTCCGGCACGATGTCGCTGGCCGCGCGGCCTTCGATCTGGCCCATCGCATAATACAGGTTCTGCAGGCCGGGGCCGGAGATCAGCCGCTCGTTGGACACGCGGCCATATTTCTTCAGCAGGATGCGCAGCACGTCGATCTCCAGATCGTCGGTCGGCGCGAAATTGGCGTGGCCGCCTTCGGTGACCAGCGGCAGCATGGCATCGTTGCTGCGGATCAGGCCGCCGACGCCCAGCCCGGTGCCGGGACCGACGATGGCCATCGTGCCGGTGCGCCGGTTGAGGAAGGGCAGCGGGCCGATCTGTTTCAGATCCTGCGCCTCGAATTCCGGCACCGCTTCGGCCAGCGTTTCGAAATCGTTGAGCACGCGCGCGAAGGGGATCTTCAGCTTCTGGCGCAGATCGTCTTCGGAGATCGTCCAACCCGCATTGGTGAGATGGATGGCGCCATGCTGCACCGGCCCGGCCACGCCGAACACAAGTCCCGCGATCTCGCCCTTGAAGTTCAGATCGTCGAGATAGGCCTTCGCCGCGGCGGCGATATCGGAATGCGCCTTGGTGGCGTATTTCTTCTCGTTGGCGAAGGACGGCCGCGCGGCATCCACATCGGTGAGCGCGAAGCGCACATTGGTTCCGCCGATATCCGCGACCAGTCCCAGACTCATGCTTTATGTCCCTTGCACCAAAATGACTCCGCGCGATCCGGGCCGTCCGAGCCGGCCCAATAGGGCTCCGGCTTCATGCGCGCCTGCTTCCAGCCCGCTTCGATGCCGTCGATCCATTTCCACGCCGCCTCCGTTTCGTCGCCGCGCACGAACAGCGTGGGATTGCCGTTCAGCGCATCCAGCAGAAGCTGCTCATAGGCGATGCGGCGGCGATAGGTCTTGAACGCATCGGTGAGGCTGAGGTTCAACGACAGCGGATTCATGCGCCATCCGTGCTCGGTCAGGCCCGGCGTCTTGTTCATCAGCGCCAGCGATACGCGCTCTTCCGGCTGCAGCGTGATGGTGAGGCGGTTGGGAATGAGATCGTTGTTGCTGCCGCCGAACACCGAATGCGGCACGGCGCGGAATTGCACCACGATCTCGGTGAGCCGCTG
>JAFECN010000128.1 GCA_018242145.1 Pseudomonadota bacterium | reverse complement strand
TTGGCCAACGCGCTCGACGAGCCGAACGGCGTTTCGTCGATATAGCTGCCAACGGTCGTGCCCACGCCGCCGGAATTGATGCCGCGCAGGATCAGGTCCGGATGGGTGGGATTGGCGTCGGTGACCGAGAACCCCGGCACGGTGGCGAGCAGGTCTTGAACGCCGCGCGCGTTAAGCTTGTCCAGCTTGTCGCCGCCGATGACGGTGACCGACATCGGAACGTTCTTCAGCGCCTCGGGGCGCTTGCTCGCCGTGACGACGACTTCCTCGATGGAGCCGCTGTCGGCGAAAGCGGGCGCGGCCAGCGCCAGAAATGAGATTGTCCCCAGCAATGCAGTGTTGATGCGGCGAGTCATGCGAGTCCCCCTAAAACTTGCGCAACGGGCGAAACTTCGCCGATTTTTTCCAATAATGCAACAATTTTCAAATATGCTAAATTCGACAGCGGAAGCGAACGAAAATACGCTCGTCTCCCGGGAGACTCAGGCATGGCACATCACAGTCTGAAACTGGCAGATCGCGACGCGGGCGGGCGCACATCCGCGCGGCCCGGCGCGGCGCTGAAGGCCTTGCGGATGCAGCGGGGCTGGACCCTGGCCGAAGTCAGCAAGCGCACGGACCTGCCCGTCTCCACGCTTTCCAAGATCGAAAACGACCGGATGTCGCTGAGCTACGACAAGCTGGCGCGCATCAGCGCCGGACTGGGCGTGGACATATCCCAGCTTTTCACCCCGCAAGTGGCGAGCATGCCCGGCGCGGTGAGCGGGCGGCGAAGCTTTACCGCCGCCGGACAGGGGCAGGAAATCGACACCGAGAATTACGGCCACATCTATCCGGTGGCCGACTTTCTCAACAAGCGTTTCGTTCCGGTGATCGCCGAATTGCGCAAGCGCACGCTGGCGGAGTTCGGCGAGATGATCCGCCACTCCGGCGAGGAATATGCCTATGTACTGGAAGGCACGGTGGAGTTTCATTCCGAGTTGTATGCGCCGCTCATCCTGCGCAAGGGCGACTCGCTCTATTTCGACAGCGGCATGGCGCATGCCTATCTGAAAGCGGAAGCCGGGCCGTGCCGCGTGCTGTCCATCTGCTCCGGTCCGGAGTCACAATTGATGGAGGCGGTGCGCCGGGAGAACCCGGAAAAGCCGAAGCACGGCCGCACGCGCAAAGCGAAAGCCTAAAGCCCCAGCGGATTTTTCACGCGTGGGAAGAAATCCCGGTCGCGCTTTTTGCGGTAGTCGATGGCGGCGAAATCCATCTGGATCGCGCCCGGTGTCGCCACCGGAATGATGCGGTCGGCGATCGGGCCGAACAGCGCCTGGAAATGCCAGCTCGACTTTACCGCGATCATGCGCTTGGCCTTGAGGTCGATCCCCAGCCCGGTGAAGGCGTCCGGCGCGAAGGTCTGCGTGCGCGTGGACATCAGAACGACATCGATTTCCTCCACCGCGATCCACACCGCATCGCCCATGGGCGAGCGCGATGGGCCCAATCCCTGCTGATCGTGATCGGCGCGAAACGCCTTTACCGTCGCGATAATATCGATGGGATCGCCGGAGGCAGGGCCGCTTTTGCCGCCGATGCGCAAGGGTAATGTTGCGCCCACGCCCGCCTCCGCGCAGGTGCGCACCGCGATGGGGTCCCAGATGCAGCCAAACGCCGCGTCCTGCACCTTGTGTTCGATCATCGCGCGCAACAACGAAACATTGTCGCTCGGCGCGCCGCCGCCGGCGTTGTCGGCCGTATCGGCCAAAACGGCGCAACCGTTCGTTTCGCGCGCGGTGCCCAAGGCGTCCTCGATCTTCGGGAATTTCGGCAACAGCGCTTCGCGATGCGCGTAAATGTCGTGACCGATCCCGGCGGCGACGCTTTGCGCGAGGGCGGCATCGCCATCGGCGACGGCGAGAATCTTCGTGCCGGTTTCCGGCGTATCGCCCCACGGGAATCCATGCCCGATGCTGACGGACAGCACACCGGGGCGCTTCTCCGCCGCGAAGCATTTGTCCACGAGGCTGCGCATCGGCTCGGTGGTGGTGGGATAGAAGCCGACCATCCGGCAATCGAAGAGATGTGACACGGGCTTCAGCGTTCCTTGCGCCGCGCCGATACAGATGTCGAACAACTCCTTGCCCCGCTCCATGTAGTCAGTGTGCGGGTATTCCTTCATGATGACGATGGCCGTGGCCTTTTCGATCATCAGCGGCGTGAGATGGCAGTGCGGGTCCAGATGCGCGCCCACCGCCGCATTCGGCCCGACGATGGCCCGCACCCGCGCCAGGATATCGCCCTCGCAGTCGTCGCATGCCTGCGAAACCATCGCGCCGTGAAGGGACAGCAGCACGACATCGAACGGGCCCTTCGCCTTCAGATCGGCCAGGATCTCGTCGCGAAAGCCCTCATAGACACTTTGAACGGCGCGGCCGGAGGGTTGCGCGATGGCGAACAGGCTTTCGACGAATTCATGGCCGCGCTCATGGCAAAGATCGCGCCAGCCGCTGGCCTGCAATCCCATCTCCGTATCCTTGCCGCGCGTGGTGACATCGCCGTGAAACGGACCCTCTTCGCAGAAGCCCTGAGCCCCCGTGGGCCATGGCGCGAAGGTGTTGGTTTCGGTAATCAGGCCCGCTGCGAAAACGCGCATGCTCTCTTCCGATTTTCCGATTGAGAAAAAGTTTTCTCTAGAATAAAACAGGGAAGACGCCGAAAGCTCAAGCAGAAAGGGCAAGCCTCTCCAGATGCCATGCGGGTTTGAAAGCATCGGAGGGCATTCGTCCCCGTCGCAGGGCATACCGGCTCTTGGCATGTTCGCGGTGGCCTGCCCGGCATGAGCACCCAATCCTTCGAAATATTGATTATCGGCGCCGGCATCGCGGGCGCATCGGCGGCCGCCGATCTGGCTCGGACGCACCGTGTCGCCATTCTCGAACGCGAGGAATATCCGGGCTATCACTCGACCGGGCGCTCCGCCGCGCTGTTTTCCGAGATCTACGGCAACGGCGTGGTGCGTGCGCTGTCCCGCGCCAGCCGCGATTTCTTCTACAATCCGCCGGACGGCTTCGTGCAGCATCCGCTGGTGAAACCGCGCGGCTCGCTCTACATCGCGCGGCAGGAGCAGATCCCGCACCTGGAGGACTTCGCGCGCAATGCCGACCTTGCGGGCTCCATTCGCAGGCTGTCGCGCGAAGAGGCTTTGCGTGCCTGCCCGGTTCTGAGGCCGGACTATGTGGCCGCGGCGGTGTTCGAGGACGACGCGGCCG
>JAFECN010000127.1 GCA_018242145.1 Pseudomonadota bacterium | reverse complement strand
GTCCATGGTGGCGGCGCCGTCGTGCACTTCGCCGATCTTCTGCGACTTGCCGGTGTAAGAGAGAATGCGCTCGGGCGTCGTCGTCTTGCCGGCGTCGATGTGCGCGGCAATACCGATGTTCCGGTACATGTTGAGGGGCGTTGTGCGGGCCATCTTCTAACTCGTGACTTTCGTTACCAGCGGTAGTGCGAGAACGCGCGGTTCGCGTCCGCCATCTTGTGGGTGTCTTCGCGCTTCTTCACGGCGTTGCCGCGGTTGTTCGCGGCATCCATCAATTCGCCCGACAGGCGGCCCTGCATCGTCGGCTCGTTGCGGCCGCGCGCGGCGGTGATCAGCCAGCGGATCGCGAGCGCGCGCGCGCGGTCCTGACGGACCTCGACGGGCACCTGATAGGTGGCGCCGCCGACGCGGCGGGACTTCACTTCGATCGCCGGCGAGACGTTGCGCAGCGCTTCGTGGAAAACGACCAGCGGGTCCTGCTTCGTCTTTTCCTGAATCGTATCGAACGCGCCATAGATGATGCCTTCGGCGGCGGCCTTCTTGCCGTCATACATCAGGCTGTTCATGAACTTCGCGAGCACCAGATCGCCGAACTTGGCATCCGGGTTGATTTCACGGCGTTCTGCGCGGTGGCGGCGTGACATGCTGTGCGATCCTTATTTCGGCTTCTTCGCGCCGTAGAGCGAACGGCGTTGCTTGCGGTCCTTCACGCCCTGCGTGTCGAGAACGCCGCGGATGATGTGATAGCGAACGCCGGGAAGATCCTTCACGCGGCCGCCGCGGATGAGCACGACGCTGTGCTCCTGAAGGTTGTGGCCTTCGCCGGGAATGTAGCTCACCACTTCGTAGCCGTTCGTCAGGCGTACCTTCGCAACCTTGCGCAGCGCGGAGTTCGGCTTCTTCGGCGTCGTCGTATAGACGCGCGTGCAGACGCCGCGCTTCTGCGGGCACTCTTTGAGCGCCGGCACCTTGTTGCGCTTCGGCTTGTCGTTGCGCGTCTTGCGGATCAACTGATTGATCGTCGGCATACGTCTTCCCGTTCCATGCCGCTTCGCGCGGCGAAAATGAATTTCGGGGCTCGCGGCCTGTCGGCCTGCCCCGTCGATCGCGGAGGACTGAGGGATCACCCTGAGTCGCGCGGTCTCAAGCTGTAAAACTGGCTTCCCAGCAGCGTTTTTCGCGCGTTTCCGCGAGACAGCCTGCCCTGGAAGGTGCGGCTATATAGAAGGGTAACTTTTGGGGGTCAAGCCCGGCGAAACGATATTTCGCCGGGCCGCCAAAAAGCCGCTAAACCCCGAGAAACGGAAGGATTTCCCGAACGGCCATGATCATCAGGACCAGCGTGCCGAGGGCGAAAACCAGGAAGCGCAGGGGCACCCGGTTAACGGTGCACTGAATCAGGGAGTGGATGACCCGCAGGACCACATAGGCCCAGGCCAGCCAGACCGCCGTCTCGTCCACCCGCCCCGCCAGATAGATATAGAAGACGAGCGCATAGAAGATGGTCGGCTGTTCCATCAGGTGGTTGTAGTTGTCGGCCACCTGGCGGGCGGAATCGGGCAGAATATCCAGCGATCCCGGGAAGCGGGCGGCTTGCGGGTCCAGCTTGGCCCGGTTCATGGCCGGGATTCGGGTCGCGTACATCCAGATCCAGACAATGAGTGTCCACACGACCAGTGCGAGAACTGGCGTCAGCAGGTTATTGGGCATGATCTCCCCCCCTTGGTTTTGGTGAAAGCAGCCTACGCTGAGTCCCAAAATCCGCACCCCGCGCCAGGACGGCGTAAATCGTACGCCTTGCGAATAAGTCTCATTGACTCGCAGACGCGCCCTTCTATGGTCCGCGCCAGTTGCGAACGACTATCAAATATTTGAGGGGACTATGAGCATCGAATTCGGACCGCGCGGCATCGCCATGGGCCTGGCCGGGGTGGGCCTCGCGTCGGCATCGCTGGGCAGCGCGCACGCACAGAGCCTGAACGCCGACGCGGCCGCGGCCAACAACGCCATCGAGACCGTGAACGTCACGGCACAGCGCAGTTCCCTCGACACCATCACGGCGAAGATTCAGGACACGCCGCAATCCATCAACATCGTGCCGCTGGAAGTGATGCAGCAGCAGGGCGTGGCCACGTTGCAGGATGCGCTGCGGAATGTGCCAGGCATCACGCTGAACGCCGGCGAAGGGGGCACCCATGGCGATCTGGTCAATCTGCGCGGCTTCTCGGCCGGCGACGACTACTTCATGGACGGCCTGCGCGATACCGGCATGTATGATCGCGACTCCTTCGATTACGAATCCGTCGAGGTTTACAAAGGCCCCGCTTCCACATTGTTCGGGCGCGGATCGACCGGCGGCGTGATCAACCAGGTTCTGAAATCCCCGCAACTCTACCCGATCGCGAACTTTCAGTTGACCGCCGGAACCAACAATGAAGGGCGCGCCACGGGCGACATCAATTATGTGCTCGGCGATACCAGCGCATTGCGCGTGAATTTCATGGGGCAGATCAGCGATGTCGCTGGCCGCCCCTTCGTCCGCAACCAGCGCTGGGGCATTGCGCCCGCCATCGCGTTCGGCATCGACACCGACACCACCGTCTCGCTGAAATATCTGCATCAGCAGGAAGACAACCTGCCCGATTACGGCATTCCGTTCGTGTTCGGCAAACCCGCGCCGGTTTCGCGCGATACGTTCTACGGGCTTCCCGCGGATGACAAATTCGCGGCGCATGTCGACGTGTTGACCGGCCGCGTCGAGCACAAGATCAACAACTGGCTGACGGTATCGGATACGGCGCGTTATGGCCGCTATTCGTTCGATTCCCGCCAGACGGCGGCGATCTATGGCGATGCGAACTGCTACACCGCCGCGCCATATGCGGGCGCGCCGGTCTGCACCGGCGCGGCATCGGACGAGCCGGTGACGACCTACAACCCGCTCTTCCCCGTGCAGGGAACGCCGCTCGACCAGATCTATGTGCTGCGCGACCGCCCCAGCTCGACCGGCGTCATCCGCACGGCGATGAACAACCTGAATTTCAATGCCGAATTCAACACCGGTTTCCTGAAGCATTCGCTGGTGGTCGGCGGCGAATACGACCGCGAGACGGCCGCATTGGTGCGCTTCACCAATCAGGATGGCCAGATCATTCCAGTGCCGCTGCTCGATCCCGATCCGCAGGAAGCCTTCCCCGGCCACCAGACGACCATTCGTCAGAAGCCGCACACGCAGACCAACACCCTGAGCGGCTATATCATCGACACGATCGACATCGGCGATCAGTGGAGCGTGGTCGGCGGCCTGCGCTTCGACCGCTTCCATGCGCGGTTCGACCAGAACTTCGGCGCGACCACACAGCACTTCAAGCACACCGACAACGTCGCAAGCCCGCGTGTCGCCGTTGTTTACAAGCCGATGGATAACACCAGCGTCTATGTCTCTTACGGCACATCGTATAATCCGTCCGCCGAAAACCTGTCGCTCGCCGCGAGCAACAAGGATCTCGACCCGGAGAAGGATCGCACCTACGAAGTCGGCGCGAAGGCGACGGTGCTGGACGGGTTGCTCGGCCTGACGGCAGCAGCCTTCGACACCAAGATGACGAACGCCCGTATCACCGATCCGGTGGTGCCCTCGCTGCAGACGCTGGCCGGCGAGTTGCATGTGAAGGGCGTGGAGTTCGGCGCGCAGGGCCACATCACCGAAAACTGGGAGATCGTGGCGGGCTACACCTATCTCGATCCGTCGTCGGTGGGTTTGGTTGCCGCGGGCGTGAAAGGCCCGATCCCGAACACCGCGCACAACCAGGCCAATCTCTGGACGACCTATGACTTCGACAGCGGCTGGAAGATCGGCGCCGGTCTCAATTACGTCGGCGAGCGCAATGCGGGCATCGACAACGCGACCGTGCCCGGCAGCGTCATCACCGCGCACGCACCCGGTTACACCACGCTGGACGCGATGATCGGATGGCAGGTGAACGATCACCTTTCCTTCCAGCTCAACGGCTACAACCTCACCGACAAATACTATTTCGCCACCAGCTACTTCACCCGCCCCGGCGAGAACCATGTCGTGCCGGGGCCCGGCCGCACGGTGCTGCTGACGGCAAGCCTCGGGCTCTGATCCATGATCCTGCGCATCCCCCAGATGCTGACGGCGGACGACATCGCGCACATGCGCGAGCGGCTGGCCAAGGCATCCTGGGTGGATGGGCGGGTCACCGCGGGCCATCAGGGCGCGAAGGTGAAGGCCAATCTTCAGATCGCCGAAGACAGCCAGGATGCGCGCGAACTTGGCGCGATCGTCTCTCATGCGCTGGAACGCAATGCGCTGTTCCTGTCGGCGGCGCTTCCCCGCCATGTCTATCCGCCGCTGTTCAACAAATACGAACCCGGCATGACCTTCGGCACGCATATCGACGGCGCCATCCGGCAGATCGGCCAGCAACGCATCCGCACCGACATTTCGGCGACGTTGTTCCTCAATCCGCCGGAAGATTATGACGGCGGCGAGCTTCTGATCGAGGACACCTATGGCGCGCATTCGGTGAAGCTGCCGGCGGGCGACATGGTGCTCTATCCGGCCACGTCGCTGCATCGCGTGACGCCGGTGACGCGCGGCGCGCGCATCGCCAGCTTCTTCTGGGTGCAGAGTCTGGTGAAGGACGACAGCGAGCGCTCGCTGCTGTTCGATCTGGATCGCGCGATTGTGGAGTTGGGCCAAACCGTTCCCGGCGACAGCGCGGCGATGCTGCGGCTGACCGCGAGCTATCACAATCTGGTGCGCAAATGGACCGGGATGTGACCACGCCCGCCTTCGGCGAAGGCGATGCCTGGCGCGTGGCCGCACTTACCATGATGAGCGCGGATCAATTGCGCACGCTTCTCTCCGGCGATCCCAGCGCTGCCGCGCCGTGGATCGTGGCTGCCGCCCATGCGGGACTGGCGGAGGCCGAAGTTCGCCTTGGCCGCATGCTGCTTGCCGGTGAAGGCGCGGCGAAAGACGAAGCCGCCGCCGCGGCCTGGTTCGCGCGCGCCGCGACGACGGGCAGCATCGAAGCGCATAACATGCTGGGCCGCTGCTACGAGAATGGCTGGGGCGTCGCGCGCGATTTCGAAAAAGCGGGCCGGCATTACGCCATCGCGGCCGGCGCGGGCGACGCCTGGGCGCAATACAATCTCGGCCACCTGTTCCTCGACGGCCTCGGCGCGCCACGCGACAGAAACGAAGCTTTCGCCTGGTACATGCGCGCTGCCCAACAAGACCATGTGCGGGCCATGAGCCTTGTGGGTCGCTGCTATGAGGAAGGCTGGGGCGTCGAAAAGGACGCCGCTCTTGCCCGCGACTGGTATCGCAGATCGGCGGAGGGCGGATATTTCCGCGGCGCGTTCAACTATGCCTCGATGCTGGTGAGCGAAGGCCGCGCCAGGGATGCGGCGATCTGGTTCGAGAAGGCGCTCGCCACCGCGCCGGAGCCGACACGCTCCAACATGCTTGCCGTTCTGCGCGAGAGTCCGCACGCCGAATTGCGCGCGCTGGCGGCTTAACGCGCCAGCTCCAGCGTCTTCCCTGCCACCTGCGCTTCATGCTCCAGCAGTGCGCGCTTCATCGGCAAACCGCCGCCGAAGCCGGTGAGGCTGCGATTGCTTCCGACGACACGGTGGCATGGAACGATCAGCGCGATCGGATTGGCGCCGTTCGCCGCACCGACAGCGCGAAAGGCCTGTGGCTTGCCCAGCTTCGCCGCCAGCGCGGCATAGGTGGTGGTGGCGCCGAACGGAATTTTCACCAGCAATCTCCACATGCGCTGATGAAAAGGCGGGCCTTCCCACGCCAGTTCAAGGTCGAACGCCTGACGCTTGCCCGCATCGTATTGCGTCACCTGCTTCTGCACATCGCGCAACGCTTTTTCGCTTTTCTCCGCCAGCGGATCGACATGGGCGGCACCTTTGGCGCTCAGGGCGAAGCGCATGACCCTACCCTCGCCGTCCACCCAGGCGGCGAAGTCGCCGAATTTCGATTGGATCGGCGCCCAATACCGCTTTTCCGGCTTCATGCGGCAGCTTTCAGGCTGGTC
>JAFECN010000126.1 GCA_018242145.1 Pseudomonadota bacterium | reverse complement strand
GTCCGAGTCCATCGGGTTCATGGGGTCCTGGTTCTGAAGCTGCGTGGTGAGCAGGGTCAGAAAGGTGTCGAAGTTGCCGGACAGGTCGGTCAGCGCGCTGTTCGTGCTGCTGCCGGTGCTGCTGCTGCTGGTTGTGCTGGTGGTGGTCGGGACTGCTGCAACCGTCATGGCTTACCTCAAACCCGGATGTCGAGCCGCGAGTCGCCGGGTGCGATGTTCGCGCTGGAACTGGTGGAAACGATGTCTGGCGTCTGAACCGCCGCGATCGACAGCGCGCGGCTGCGCGTGTTGAAGGTCGGAGTCGAAGATTGCTGTTCGCCCTTGAGCGAGAAATTGAGCCCGTTGTTGGCAAGGTTGAGCCCCGCGTCGCGCAGGTTCTGCGCAAGCGTCGTCTGATCCTGCTTGAGAAGCTGCAGGGTCTGGGGCTGCTCGGCGGTCAGATGCGCCTGCGCCTGGCCGCTGGAATCCACGGAGATGCGCACGTCGATCTTGCCCAGATCGGCGGGGTGCATGTTGATGTCGAACTGCCGCGCGCCGTCTTTCGAGCGCGCCGCGATCGCCACGCCGAGCGCCGCGAAGGTGGTCTGGTCCGGCGTCGGGTCCTGCTGCGGCTGTTGCTGCGAGACCTGCAGCGTCGTCGCCACATGCGCGGTCTGCACCGTCGCAGCGGCCGCGGCATTGCCGGTTCCGGCATCGGTGTTCACCGTCGCCGTGCTCGTCGTCGCCGTATGTGTCGATGTGGCGGGTTGCTGGTTGGCGACAAAGCTTTGCGGCGCCTGCGCGTCGGGGGTCTTCTGGCTATCGGGCGTATTGCCGGGCTGCGAAGAATTCTTGTCGTCCGTTCCGCTTTTGCCGCTCTGCGGGCTGGCATTGCCGTCTTTGGCGTCGGCCTGCTGCACGCCGAACTGAATGGGCAGCGCCTGCGCCTCCAGCTTCTGCTCCGGCGTGGTCTGGTGCGTCGCGACCTGCGCGGCATTGGTCATCGCCGCGCTTTCGAGTTTGGTGACGGTCGGCGTGGCGGCGGCCTGTTGCGCGGCGACTTCCGCCAGCGCGACATTGCGCGCGGCGATATGCGCCGTGTCCGTCGTGTTGGTCGCGCCCGCCGTTGCCGCGATCTTCGCGCCGAGCGCCTGAATCGCGGCCGGATCGGTTAGCGTGTTGTCCGTTTTCGAAGACGATTTCGCGGACGCCTGCGCGTTTGCGATTTTGGCATTCGGCACCTTGCTGCCGTCGTCCTGCCCGGTCTTGACCACCGGCGCCTGCGCGGCCTGAACCAGCGCGGCGGCGAGTTTTGTCTGGGACGCCGCATTCTTGGCGGCGTTCGCATCCGTGGGCGTGGTGGAATTTGCCGGCTGCTGCGAAGCCATCATCTGGGATGCGGCATCGGCGCCTTGTGTTGCGGATGCGTCCGAAGACGTGGCGGTCTTCGCAACCTGCACTTTTCCTGTAACCGGATCGAGAACCGGCAATTCCTGTTGGCCGGATGCCGCAGAGCCGGAAGCCTGCCCGCCTTTCGCCAGCGCCATGCGCAGGGCGGCGATATTGATTCCGGAATTGCCGGACTGGAGTTTCTGCAGGAACGCCTGCTGCTGCTGAAGCTGTTGCGGCGTCAATGCCAGCGCGGCGTCGGTGCCCTTCAGCTTGCTCTTCCATTTGGAGAGCGCGGCCTTTCCGAACATCAATTGCGACGCATCGATCGTGCCGGTTCCATCTTGCGGCGCCAGCGCGGCCTCAAGGCTGTCGGTGAAGGTTCCGCCGCTTCCATCGCCCGCAGAGGCAACGGACGCACTCGTCGCGGCGTTGCTTGCCGCGGGCGCCGGCGAAACTGCATTGGCCGATGCAAGAGCCATGATCGATCCGCAATAATCCGGGTGAACAAAAGCAAGGGGCGGACCAGTTCGTTTCGCCGCGCATTTCCTCGGAATTTCGCCGGATGCCGGCGTGCGTGATTGCACAAATGCGCGGGCATGAAGTGCCGCACCCGGCAAACTCTGCCGCACGCACACGCCGCGCGATCGCGCAAAACGCCAAGCGCGGCGCGGCTTTCGCATGGCACGGAGCTTGCGACCTTGGCGACGGCATAAAAGCTTTGGAGCGGGGACGCCCGTGTCGATCAATTCCATTCTCAACAGCGCGATGTCCGCGTTGCAGACGAACCAGGCGGCCCTCAAGGTCGTCTCCGACAACGTCTCCAACATTAATACGCAGGGTTATGCCCGCCGCATCGTGAACCAGCAGACGCAGGTCATCGGCGGCACGTTGACGGGCGTGAGCATCGGCAGCGTCCAGCGCGTGGTGGACCAGTTTCTCCAGAGCGAAACGCTTTCGGCCAGCGCGGGCGCCGCCCAATACAGCGCGCAGAGCGATATCTACGATCAGCTCAACGGCATTCTCGGCCAGCCCGGCGACGGCACTTCACTGACCGCGAAGCTGGACAATATCTTCTCCGCGCTTGCCACCGCGTCGCAAGCGCCAAGCTCCTCGACCAGCCAGCAAAGCGTGCTGACGTCGCTGCAGAGCCTGGCAACGACGATCTCGGGCATGTCGAACTCGGTCAGCACGCTGCAGACGCAGGTGGACGGGCAGATTTCCTCCTCCATCTCCACCGTCAACTCGCTGATCAAGAACATCTACGATCTCAACCAGCAGGTGCAGACGGCGACGCTGGCGGGCGACACGGCCTCCGGCCTTCTCGATCAGCGCGATCAGGCGGTACAGCAGCTTTCGTCTCTGATCGGAGTGCGCGTCAGCGAGCAGTCCAACGGACAACTCGTCGTTTCCACGCAGGACGGCGTGAATCTCGTCGGCGATACCTACGGGCAGCTCTCCTACACGGGCGGCAGCACCAACGGTGCTTACGGTCAGATCACCATGGCCAGCATCAACGGCATGAACGGCAACCAGATCGGCCCCGCGCAGGTGCTCGATCCGCATCTGGGGTCCGGCTCCATCGAGGGGCTGATCGACATGCGTGACAACCAGTTGCCCGCGCTGCAGCAGGAGCTGGGCAATTTCGCGCGCCAGACCGCGCTGGCATTCAACCAGCAGGCCAACGCGAACTCCGCCGCGCCGCCGCCGTCTTCGCTCGATGGCCGCAACACCGGGCTTCTCTCTACCGACGCGCTCAACTTCACCGGCAAGACCACCATCGCGATTGCCGGTTCGGACGGCAGCCTCGTCAGCCGCGTGGACGTGGATTTCGACGCGGGCACCCTGTCGGTCGATGGTGGCAGCCCGGTCAGTATCGGCACGACGGTGGGCGATTTCGCCACCGCGCTGAACACCGCGCTCGGCAGCAATGGCAGCGCGAGCTTCAGCGACGGCGAGCTTTCGATCTCGGCCAACGGCACCAACGGTGTCGTGGTGAAAGACGATGCCACCACGCCGTCCAGCCGCGGCGGCACGGGCTTTTCGCAGTTCTTCGGCCTGAACGATGTGTTCGAAGGCTCTTCGCCGTCGATCCTCTCCACGGGCCTGTCGGCGTCCGATG
>JAFECN010000125.1 GCA_018242145.1 Pseudomonadota bacterium | reverse complement strand
GGCCGACGCCCTTTCTTTCGACATTCGTGAAGACGTCACCTGGGTGGCCCGCACTTGGCGGGCCATGACAGCGGTGGGTGGTGGTGGGAATTGCGCTCCAAAACACAGAAAAACCGCCGCTTTTCAGCGACGGCTACGGTCCGGGCGCAGTTCGAGAATTGGGAGAAATGTACGCTGCGACCGCGCGGTCGTCAAGTAATTAATCTCTGAAATAGGAAGATTTATTTTAAGCGGTTGATCCGGCTCGACAATCAGGAGCGCTCGCGGAAACGGCTCATATCCTTCAGCACGCCGTTGGCGTCGAAATCGAAATTCACGGTCGTGGTGTGGCCGTAGTGCGGCGCCGCGACCAACGCGAGGAGCGGCACATGGTCGATCGGCGTCTCGCCCTCGACCACGCGGATATAGCTGTCGCGATGACCGCCATTGATGAGGTCGGCTTTCGCATCCGGCTGGCCCAGCGCGGCGAGAACCTGCTGTTCCGTCGTCGTGCCCACCTGGAATTGCGCGCTCTGCTCCTTGCTGACGAAGGTGCCGGAGGTGCATCCGGCAAGGACGAGCGCGGCGGCGGCGAAGGCAACGGTCTTCATCGGAATCTCCTCAGCGGGCGTGAACTATAGGATGGCTGTGACATTGCGGCCAGAGCCGCTTTGAGTCATTTCACGTTGTCATTGCCCGGCTTGTCCGGGCAACCCATTTTCCTTTTTCAATAAGAAAACTGGGTCGCCCGCATAAAGCGGGCGATGACAAAATTGGTTTGTTCAAAGCCTAGATCAGCTTTTCCTTGCAGCGCCATTCGGTGGTGGCGCCGACGGATTGGCAATAGACGGGGCGAAGCTGCGGCCATTGCGGAATGAAGTGATAGAGCACCGAACCGTCATAAGGGTGATATTCCAGATGCGGCTCGTCCGGCAGGGCGAGGATATAGGCGGGCGTCAGCGCCGCGAGCGACGACGGCCACACGCCCTTGTCCTGCTTGTAGGCCTGGATCGCTTCTACAACCTGATTGGCATTGCGGCGATAGGCCATGCCGTCCGGGTCCTGATTGACCGGCCACACCGAACAGCCGCCCAGCGCGAGCAGGGCGGCGGCGAGGGCATAACGCGAAAACAGCTTCATGATCAGATCGCCCGCGTTGCGGTTTCGAGCCATGCCTTTGTGTCTTCGTCCACCAGCGGCGCCAGCTTCTCGCGCGTCCTGGCGTGGTAATCGTTCAGCCAGTCGCGCTCCTCTTTCGTGAGCAGCGACGGTTCGACGAGGTTGAGATCGATCGGCGCCCAGGTGACGGTTTCGAATTCCATCATCTTGCGGTCGCCGCCCGGCACCGCTTTCGGCGCGGTGACGACGACGAGGTTCTCGATGCGGATGCCGTATTCGCCTTCCTTGTAATAGCCCGGCTCGTTGGAGCAGATCATGCCCGGCATCAGCGGCTGGTGGATCGGCCGCTTGGAGATGTTCTGCGGCCCTTCATGCACGGAGAGATAAGAGCCGACGCCGTGGCCGGTGCCGTGATCGTAATCGAGCCCCGCATCCCACAGCGCCTTGCGCGCGAAGGCATCCAGCGCCACGCCCGGCGTGCCCGGCGGGAATTTCATCGTGCCGAGCGCGATATGGCCTTTCAGTACGCGGGTGAAGCGATCTTTCATCTCCGCGGTCGGCGTGCCCACGATCATGGTGCGCGTCACATCGGTGGTGCCGTCGGGATATTGCCCGCCGGAGTCGATGAGATAGATCTCGTTCCTGTTGATCTTGCGGTTGGACGAAGTGGTGACGCGGTAGTGCGGCAGCGCGGCATGCGGCGCGGCGCCGGAAATGGAATCGAACGACAGATCGGTGAGCGACCCGGCCTTGCGGCGATAGCCTTCCAGCACCTCCGCCGCTTCGATTTCCGTGAGCTCGCCGTTCGGCGCTTCGCGCGCCATCCAGGCCAGGAAGTTGGACAGCGCCGCGCCGTCGCGGATATGCGCCTTGCGCGTGCCTTCGATCTCCACCGGATTCTTGCACGCCTTGGGCAACTGGCAGGGATCGATGCCGCGCTTCACCGTGGCGCCCGCTTTGGCGAGGCGGTCGAAGGCGGCGGCGGCCGTCCAGTTCGGATCGGCGACGACGGTTTTGCCTTTCAGCGCGTCCAGCGCGGCGTTGAACTCGCTGGGTGCGCGCACGCGCACGGCGTTGCCCAGATGTTTCGTCACATCCGGGGTGATCTTGCGTTCGTCCACGAACCAATCCACGGAGCCGTCGCCGTTCAGGATGGCGTAGGAGAGAACGAAGGGCGTGTGGGGCGTGTCGCCGCCGCGCACATTCAGGAGCCAGCAGATCGAATCCGCGAGGCTGACGATGGCGGCATCGGCGCCGTTCTTCCGGATCTCCTCGGCGATGCGCGTGCGCTTGGACTCCGCGCTTTCGCCGGCGAGGTTCATCGCATGGGGAACGGCTTTCGCGGTGGGTGCGGCGGGGCGGTCGTGCCATACGGCGTCGATGGGATTGCCGTCCACGGCGACGAGCATGGCGCCCGCCTTCTCCACGCTGGCGCGCAAGGCATCGGCGCTGGCGGCGGAATGCACCCACGGATCGAAACCGATCTTCGCGCCTTTGGGGGCGTTGTTCTCCAGCCATTTGTTCGGGCCTTCTTCGACCAGATCGCGCGGCTCGAACTGTTTGGTGTCGGTCTGCTGGCGCACCTGCAGCGTATAGCGGCCATCGGCGAACACCGCCGCCTTGTCTTTCAGCACCACGGCGGCGCCGGCCGAGCCGGTGAAAGAGGTGAGCCAGGCCAGGCGTTCGTTGCACTCGGGCAGATATTCGCTCTGGTATTCGTCGGAGTGCGGAACGATGAACCCGTCCAATCCGCGCTTGGCCAGTTCCGCGCGCAGCAGCTTGAGGCGCGGCGCCACGGTGGCGGCGTCGGAACGGTCTTCGAAACTTTGGAACGAGGACGTTTTATCCATCTGCGGTGCTTTCAAAATAAGTTGCTCGTCATCCCCGGCCTTGTGCCGGGGACCCATGATCTCCCTGTTGCAGGGGTGTTCATGGGTGGCCGGGACAAGCCCGGCCATGACGATTGTGAGCTGTTGAAAACAACCTACCGCCGCCCGCGCGCTGCCTCAAGCACAAGCGCCGACCATGGGCCTTCGCGCCGCGTCTCGCGCAAGATCAGGCCATGCGGGCGATAAAAACTGAGAACAAGATTTTCCTGCCAGGTGAGCAGGCCGGAGAGGATGAGCATCCCGCCCTTTTCCAGCGCGCGGGCGACGGCGGGCGCAAGTTGCGTCAGCGGACCCGCTAAAATATTCGCAATGATGAGATCGTAAGGCGCTTTGGCCGCAAGCGCGGGGCTGGTGAGGCCGTCGGCGGTGACGGCATGCACCAGCGCGCTTTCGCCATTCGCGCGCGCATTGTCGCGCGTGACCGCGACGGCGACGGAATCGATATCGGAGGCGAGCACTTTCTTCTTCCACAGCTTCGCTGCGCCGATGGCGAGCAGGCCGGTGCCGCAGCCGAGGTCGAGCACATTGTTGTAAGCGCGGCGCCGGGCAAGATCGGACAATACGCCGAGGCACAGCGCCGTGGTGGCGTGATGGCCGGTGCCGAACGCCATGCCCGCTTCGATGCGGATGGGAATGACGCCATCGGGCACCTTGCCCTTGTCGTGCGCGCCATAGACGAAGAAGCGCCCCGCGCGCACCGGCGGCAGGCCCTCCTGCGAAAGCTTGATCCAGTCCACATCCGGCAAGAGCGCGACATGCACGTCGCGGGCGGCGAGCCGGCTCAGCAGGTCGCCGTCCGGCATCGCGATGTAGAGCGCTTCCACCGTGGCGTCCGGCTTGAACGGCTCTTCATGGATCAGCACCGCCTGCGGGTCGCTGCCCAGTTCGAACGCGGACGCGACGTCGCCCGCGTCTTCCTTGGCGACGACGACGGTGGCTTTCCAGAGCGGCGGGTGGGTCATGGCGCCGGGACATACGCCAGCGCCACGCCGTCCTCAAGCGGCAGATTTGTCCGCGGCCCAGAGCAGCCCGCCGAGAACGATGGCGACGGCGAACAGCGCCGGGACATCGCCCATCAGGTGGCCCATGTGATTCATGCCGCCGCCCATGCCGAAAGATTGCTGCGTCATCACGGCCGCGTGCACGAAGCTCGATATGGCGGCGAACCAGATGAGGCTCTTGTTGGCGAGCGGATTGCGCGCGGCAAGGATGAGGAAGATGCCGAGCACGAAGTAAACGGCGACGATCATCATATAATAGTCGTTCGCATAGGGCGCGCCTTCATGCCACGCCCAGCCCGAGGGCCAGACGATGGCCATCGGATAGATGAGAAGAAAAGCAATGCCGAAAATAACGAGCGCGATCTTGAGAAGGGATAATGCGTTCATGTCTTGCCCCCAAATGGTTTGGAACAAAAACGCCGCTACGACTCAGCGGTCCCCGATGGCGTCACTTTAGGACTGCGAGGCGATGTCGCAAAGCGGTATCCGCCAGTTCGCCATTCGTATCACCTCCCCCTTGTGGGGGTGAGTAGCGGCAGCGTGCGAACGGAGAGCGAAGCGATCCGGGTGGGGGTGGTGGCCGGGCGTTGCCCCCACCCGAAATTTGCAAGGGCAAATTTCGACCTCCCCACAAGGGGGAGGTGATTTGCATTCATTTGCGTGCGCTCGCGTGGAAGGGATCGAGCATCTTCACGCCCGTGCGCTGGAAATGCTTGGTGTTGCCGGTGACGACGGTGAGGCCGTGCTCCAGCGCGGTGGCGGCGATGGCGAGATCGAGTTCCTTGTTGCCGATCTGCGCGGACAGGCGGCCCCAGCGGCGCGCGATGTTCACGGTAAGCGGCAGGATGCGATCGCCGAACGCACGCAGGGTGAATTCGAGCCACTCGGAGAGCTGTTTGGCGAAGGCTGGATCGACTGCGCGCTGACGCTCGATCCCTCTTTCTATTTCGAAAAAGACTACCGTGCTGAGATGTAGTTCAGAACCGGGAACGGTGCGAATCCAATTCGCTACGTTGGGATTGCGCTTCCGCTTGCGCAGTTCCGACAAGACATTCGTATCGAGCAGATACACTAAAACTCCGGATCGCGGAGCCGAAGCTTCACGCGCTCGAAAGCCCCGTCGTCTCTCGGCATATTGAGCAGATGCTCGTTGAATGTAATCGCTTTCTGCTTTTCCAGCTTCTTCAGGCGGTCATATTCCTCTGCCGCCACGACGACCACGGCGCGCTTGCCGTGCTTGGTCACGGTCTGCGGCTTCTGGCGCGCGGCCTCGACCACTTCGCTGAAACGGTTCTTGGCGTCCTGCACGGACCAGCGTGGGTCTTCCATGGGGATGGGATTCTAGCCAAAATTTCTAGCTAGAATATGCTCCCGTATCGGCCATCGGTCAAGCAAGCCTTCTATGAAACTTCTCGCTAAACTCGATTGTCATGCGGGCCACCCAGGTGATGCCTGTGCCAATCCAGAAGAGCTATTACGTCTATATTCTCGCCAGTAAGCGCAACGGCACGCTCTATATCGGCGTGACCAACGACCTCGACCGGCGCGTGCGACAGCATAAGGAAGGCTTGGTTCCGGGCTTCACCAAAAAGCATGGCGTGAAAATGCTCGTTTACTTTGAGGAGTTCGGAGACATCCGCGAGGCGATTGCGCGAGAGACGAAGCTCAAGAAATTCAAGCGCGAATGGAAGATCAATCTGATCCAGGAAAAGAACGTGGAGTGGCAGGATTTGGCGGAAGGCTAGTGCGCTTTCTCCACCCAACCGCTGTCACGGCCCACCGGAGTGTGGGCCGCCCAGGTGCCGCTTGAGATGATGTGGAAAGTTTAGCGCCGGCGTTTTTTCTGAAAGACCGAGTTTGTTTCACCTGGGTGGCCCACACTCCGGTGGGCCATGACAGATGAGAGGTGGCGTGAGTGGGTGCTAGGCCCTGCTCACAAAATTGTCGATCACCTTTTTCTCGCCCGCCTTGTCGAAATCGACCGTCAGCTTGTTGCCTTCCACGCTGGCCACGCGGCCGTAGCCGAATTTCTGGTGGAAGACGCGGTCGCCGCGTTTGTATTGCGACGACTCCGGGTCGCTGGTCTGGATCGTGTAGGCTTGCGCCTCGATCATGGGCGGACGGGTGCGCATGGTGCCCTGGCTTGCGCGGTTGGCTTGAGCGCGGCGCCAGCCGGGGGAGTCGTATGTGCTGCCGAAATTGGCGGCCTGCGCGTTGTCGCGGAAGCCGACATTGCCGCCATAGAAGCCTTCGTCCACCACCGTATCGACATGCTCTTCCGGCAGTTCGGTGATGAAGCGCGAGGGCAGGGCGCTTTGCCAGTTGCCATGCACGCGGCGGTTGGCGGCGAAGGAGATGAAAATGCGTTTCTTCGCGCGCGTGATGCCGACATAGGCGAGGCGGCGTTCTTCTTCGAGGCCCGCGAGGCCGTTCTCGTCCATCGTGCGCTGGGAGGGGAAGAGGCCTTCCTCCCAGCCGGGCAGGAACACGGTGTCGAATTCCAGACCCTTCGCGGCGTGCAGCGTCATCAGACTGATGCGGTCGCCGCTGTCGTTCTGCTCCAGCTCCATCACCAGCGAAACATGTTCGAGAAATCCGGCGAGGGATTCGTATTGCTCCATCGAGCGGACGAGTTCTTTCAAATTGTCGAGGCGGCCCGGCGCTTCGGCGGATTTGTCGTTCTTGAGCATGTCGGTGTAGCCGGATTCATCCAGCACCATCTCGGCAAGCTCGGTGTGCGGCAGGGCTTTGGCGGTTTCCGTCCAGCGCGCGAAATTCGCCGCCAGTTCGCCCAGCGCCTTGCGCGCCTTGGGCGGAAGCTCGTCGGTCTGCGCGATCTCGCGCGCGGCGGTGAGCAGCGGCATGTGCTGTGCGCGCGCGAAGGCGTGCAGCGATTGCACCGACGCATCGCCGATGCCGCGCTTGGGCTTGTTGACGATGCGCTCGAACGCCAGATCGTCGTCGCCCTGCGCGATCAGGCGCAAATATGCCATCGCATCGCGGATTTCGGCGCGCTCATAGAAGCGCGGACCGCCGATCACCTTGTAGGGCAGGCCGAGCGAGAGGAAGCGGTCTTCGAATTCGCGCATCTGGAACGAGGCGCGCACCAGGATTGCCATCTGCGACCAAAGGTGTCCCTGGCGGTGGCGGTCCTCGG
>JAFECN010000124.1 GCA_018242145.1 Pseudomonadota bacterium | reverse complement strand
CTGCTTCTTTGCCAGTTGCGCCGCATCGAGGTCCATGTGCGGCGCGCGGAAATAGGCACAGGAATATTGCAGGTCCGAATCCAGAAACGCCCGATAAAGATCGGCCGAAAGGTCGTAATGATGCGCGACATTGCGCCGGGCGCGGACGCGCGAATTCGCCTGTTTGATGCGATGCAGAAGGCGCGTGCCATGGCGCGTCAGCCATCCGGGCCTTCCGGAATCGTGGAGCGCCAGATTGCGCCCGCAGAGATTCAGAAACTCCCAAAGCGTGCCGCGCCGGATTTGCAGCGTCCCGTCCATATAGGCTTCCCCGAGATAGAGATAGGGATTGAACGCCAGCTTCCAGGACAGTGCGCGGCGCGTCAGGGCGACGGTCACGGGCGTCGCATCGATGTCGTCGTCGGGGCCGTATTCGTATAGTTCCCCGTCCACATCGATGACCGACAAGCGGCCCGTCACAATGAATTTTTGGAGAAAACGGTCCAGGAAATACATCGCTACCTCCCCATGCATGGGCGGTAGGGACATGTTCTCCTACCGCGCGTGAGCGCCGGTAGGAGTCATCAGCCATCTGGCTTTTCGCGCCGTCTGGCGGTTAAAGGGGGAACTCCATCCCCTGTGAGATCAGGCTAGGGGACCGTGGCAAACCCGTCAACGACGCCCGAAAGCGCCTATGGCCCAGACCGTTCATGTTTCCAAAGATGACGACGACGTTCGCGTGGACCGCTGGTTCAAGCGCCATTACCCGGCGCTGAGCCACATCCAACTCGAGAAGCTGCTGCGCAAGGGCGAGGTGCGGGTGGACGGCAAGCGGGCGAAGGCCAGCGACCGGCTGTCCACAGGTCAAACCCTGCGCCTGCCGCCGCAACTCGAAACCATCCACAGTCAGGCCACCGAGAAGCGCACAAAACAACAAACAGCTTCTCCACAACTCAGTGGAAATCTGAGGAAGTCTCTGGAAGATGCTGTAATCTATATGGATTCCAGCGTCATCGTTATCAACAAGCCGTCCGGCCTTGCCACCCAGGGCGGCAGCGGGCTGACCCAGCATGTCGATGGAATGCTGGACAGTTTGCAGTTCGAGAAGAAGCAGCGGCCCAAGCTGGTGCACCGGCTCGACCGCGACACCTCCGGCGTCCTCGTCATCGCGCGCACGGCGTCGGTGGCGGCGAATCTTTCGGAGTCGCTGGCCAAGCGCGATGCGCAGAAGATTTATTGGGCGCTGGTGAAGGGCGTGCCGAAGCAGAAGCGCGGCACGATCAAACTGTCGCTGGCGAAGGAAGGCGGCCACGGCCCGCATGGCCGCGACGAGCGCGTGGTGGCGAAGGACACCGCCGACAAATCCGCGCAATACGCGCTCACCGATTATGTGGTGATCGATCAGGTGGGCGATGAATATGCCTGGGTCGCCGCCAAGCCGCTGACCGGCCGCACCCACCAGATCCGCGTGCATCTGGCATCGCTCGGCACGCCCATCGTCGGCGATTTCAAATATGGCGGCGCCGAAGCGCGCGGGAAGGGCGAAGTGGCGGATCGGCTGCACCTGCATGCGCGTTCCATCGACATCGAGCACCCCGGCGAAGGCCGCTTGCAGGTTACCGCGCCGCTGACGTCGCACATGGTGAAGTCGTGGAAGTTTCTCGGCTTCGCTGAGAATGACGCGCGCAGTCCTTTCCCGGCGGCAGGACGAAAGAAGAAATGAAACGCTTCTACAAAGACGTCTCGGTCAAGGAAGAGGGCGGCGCGTGGCGCATCCTGCTGGATGGCCGCATGCTCAAGACACAGGCGCGCAACACGGTCGAGCTTCCGAACAAGCCGCTGGCCGAAGCGGTGGCGCAGGAATGGCGCCAGCAGGGCGAAGAGATCGATCCACCCAACATGTTTCTCACACGGCTGACCTTCGCCGCTATAGACGGGGCGCGGGCAGAGCGCGAGCGCGTTGCCGGTCACGCGTTCTCCTATGGCAAGACCGATCTTCTCGCCTATCGCGCGGAGCATCCGGACGAGCTGGTCGTCCGTCAGACGCGGACGTGGGACCCGCTGCTGGAATGGGCCGCGAAGCATCACGGCGCGAAACTGAACGTGGCAAGCGGCATCACCTTCACCGAGCAGCCACCGGAGTCGCTCGCAGCCCTCGAACGCGCCATTGCCGCCAACGACGAATTCACCCTGGCGGCGCTGCATACGGCCGCGACCATCACCGGCTCGCTGGTGCTGGCCTTGGCGCTGGTCGCGCGGCAAATCACCGCCAAGGAAGCCTTCGCCGCCGCCACGCTGGACGAGGCGTTCCAGTCCGAAAAATGGGGCACGGATGCCGAGGCCGAAGCGCGCCTGAAACGCCTGTCCGCCGAGCTTTCCGCAACGGAGCGCTTTCTCCAACTCATCTCCCTCTCCCCCGCCGGGGGAGAGGGCCGGGGTGAGGGGGCGTCGTAGAACGAGATGCTGCAAGAGAATTGCATCCACATCGCATCCAACTTGCAAAGGCCGTCGCTTGGCACACCCCCTTACCCTAACCTTCTCACCCACCGGGGGAGAGGGAATGCCAGTTGTGCTTGACCCATAGGGACGCGCCCCACAATCTGCCGCCCGATTTGCCCTTTCCCTCTCAGTGAGCCCGCCATGAAGCACATCATCCAGGAACTCGAAGACAAGCGCGCCAAGGCCCGTGTCGGCGGCGGCGAGAAGCGTATCGAGGCGCAGCATGCCCGCGGCAAGCTCACCGCGCGCGAGCGCATCGAGCTTCTGCTCGATCCCGGCTCCTTCGAAGAGTTCGACATGTTCGTCGAGCACCGCAACAAGGATTTCGGCGCGGACAAGAACATCATCCCCGGCGACGGCGTTATCACTGGCTGGGGCACGATCAACGGCCGCATGACGTATGTGTATGCGAAAGACTTCACCGTTTTCGGCGGCTCGCTGTCGGAAACCCATGCCCAGAAGATCTGCAAGATCCAGGACATGG
>JAFECN010000123.1 GCA_018242145.1 Pseudomonadota bacterium | reverse complement strand
GGCGGCTTTTTGTTTTTCACGCGGAACTGCGGACATGGATTCACGCAGAGCCGCAGAGACGCAGAGGTTTCGGCGCGCGAAGCGCGCCATTTCTGTCTATCTCTGCGCCTCTGCGGCTCTGCGTGAAATTGTTTCTTTATCGCGCTAGAAGATCGCATGGACGCGCTCGAATCCGACCTCCGCCGCACCGACGAAGACCGCTACTACACCGCGCTGTTCGCGCCGGCGGACCGGCGCACATCGCTGTTCGCGCTCTATGCCTTCCATCACGAGATCGCCCGCGTGGCCGAAAGCGTGCGCGATCCGATGATGCACGCCATCCGCCTGCAATGGTGGCGCGAGGCGGTGCAAGGCGCGCGCGAAGGCAAGCCGCGCCAGCACCAGACCGTGACGGCACTGGCCGAATTGTTCGCGCAGCACGACATGCCCACGGAACTGTTCGAAGCCATGATCGACGCGCGCGAGGACGACATGGCCGATCATGTCTTCGACGATCTGGCGGCGCTCGAAGCTTACGCCGATGCCACGGCCGGCAACCTCATGCGGCTGGCCTCGCGCATCCTCGGCAACCCGCGAGACGATCTGGCGCGCGACGCCGGTATCGCACAGGCGCTCGCGGGCCTTCTGCGCGCCATTCCGTTTCATGCCGCCCGCGGGAAGGTCTATCTGCCCCGCGATCTTCTGGCCAAGGCCGGAACTTCGCGCGAAGAAATCCTGCAAACCCATTCGGGAAAGAAGCTTGCGCCGGTCATCGCGCGCCTCGCCGATGCCGCGCGCGCGCATCTGACCGGTGCGCACAGACTGGCCAAGCCGGGCGCGGCACTTCCCGCCTTCCTGCCCGCCGCCACCGCGCCGCTTTATCTGAAGCGCGTCACTACGCCGGGTTTCGATGCGTTCCAGACGCCGGTGGACGTCCCGCTTTATCGCCGCCAGTTCGCCATGCTGCGCGCCAACTGGCGCGGGCGCCCATGACGCCAACAGAAATACCCATGATCGAGACGCCGCGGCTTCGGCTGCGCCGATGGGAAGAGCGCGATCGCGCGCCGTTCGCGGCGATGAATGCCGATCCCGTGGTGATGCACGATCTCGGCGGACCGATCTCCCGGGCGGACAGCGATGCGAAATACGACCGCTTCGCGTCCGCCTTCACGCAACGCGGGCTGAGCCGCTGGGTGGTGGAGCGGCGCGACGGCCCGTTTCTGGGGTATGCCGGAGTCCTATATCGCGCGGAGCATCCGGCTCTTGGCACGCACCACGACATCGGCTGGCGCCTTGTCCGCGAGGCTTGGGGGCATGGCTATGCGACGGAAGCCGCGAAAGCCGCACTGCGCGATGCGTTCACGCGCGCAAACTTGAAGGAGATCGTTTCCTACACGTCGCCGGACAATCTGCGTTCGCAAGCGGTCATGGAGCGGCTCGGCCTCGCGCGCGCTCCGTCACGCGATTTCACAGCGGATTACGGGCAGGGTGACTGGCGCGGGCTTGTTTGGATTGCGCGTTCGGCTTGACAGCGCTGCCGAATGTTCATATTATGTTCTCATCTCCCGAAATCCGCAACTGCGCCGGAAATGGCGTTTGGCGAATGGGAGGCGTGCGTCCGCAACGGACGGTGGACGAGGGAAGGGGGAGGGGGTAGTGGAACGTGACGTTCAAATGCAACGCGCTTTTCCCAACCACAAGATGTTGTGAAAATGCGAACCGCAACGAGCGAAAATCGACATTCAATTCGGCAGGGGGCGGCCCCTCCCGCAAAAAAGCGCAAAAACCGCAATTCAACGATCCGGGTTTTGCGCGGGTTCGAGGCAATAGCATCAGATGACGGTTCCCATTCACATCATCGGCGGCGGGTTGGCGGGATCGGAAGCCGCCTGGCAGGCGGCGCAGGCGGGCGCGAAGGTCGTGCTCCACGAAATGCGCCCTGTCCGCGCCACCGATGCGCACCAGACCGACGGCCTGGCGGAGCTGGTCTGCTCCAACTCCTTCCGCTCCGACGATTGGGAGAACAACGCCGTCGGTTTGCTGCATGAAGAAATGCGCCGCGCCGGCTCGCTCGTCATGCGCGCCGCCGATGCGCACAAATTGCCCGCCGGCGGCGCGCTCGCCGTGGACCGCCACGGCTTCTCGGACGAAATCACCCGCACGCTGGCGTCGCATCCGAACATCGAAATCCGCCGCGAGGAGATCGCGGGCCTGCCGCCGGAAGACTGGCACAGCGTTATCGTCGCCACCGGCCCGCTGACATCGCCCGCGCTGGCCGAATCCATCCGTGTACTGACGAAGGACGACGGCCTGTCCTTCTTCGACGCCATCGCGCCCATCGTCCACAAGGAGTCGATAAACTTCGACATCTGCTGGATGCAGTCGCGCTACGACAAGGGCGACGGCGCGGACTACATCAACTGCTCGATGGACGAAGCGCAGTACCGCGCCTTCATCGCCGCACTGCTCTCCGGCGAGAAGACCGAGTTCAAGGAATGGGAAAAGTCCACGCCATACTTCGAGGGTTGCCTTCCCATCGAAGTGATGGCATCGCGGGGCGAAGAGACGTTGCGCTTCGGCCCGATGAAGCCGGTCGGTCTCTGCGATGCGCGCACCGGCAAGCGGCCCTATGCGGTGGTGCAGCTTCGCCAGGACAACGCGCTCGGCACGCTCTGGAACATGGTCGGCTTCCAGACCAAGCTGAAGCATGGCGAGCAGACGCGCATCTTCCGCATGATCCCCGGCTTGGAGAACGCCCAGTTCGCGCGCCTCGGCGGCCTGCACCGCAACACCTTCATCAATTCGCCCAAGCTCCTGGATGCGTCGCTGAAGTTGAAAGCGCGGCCTTCGTTGCGCTTCGCGGGGCAAGTGACCGGCGTGGAAGGCTATGTGGAGAGCGCCGCCATCGGCCTGCTCGCGGGGCGCTTCGCGTCTGCCGAAGCGCGCGGCGAAGCGGTTGTTGCGCCGCCGCCGACCACGGCGTTCGGCGCCTTGCTGAACCACATCACCGGCGGCGCGGACGAAAAGACGTTCCAGCCGATGAATGTGAACTTCGGCCTGTTTCCGGAGTTGAAGGGCGCGCGCGGCAAGGACCGCAAACGCGCGATGTCGCATCGCGCGATTGCCGATCTCGAAGCGTGGCTCCATCCGTCGCGCGCGGCGGCGGAGTGATCAGCCCCACACCTGCGGCTTTCCGCTGGCCCAGGGCTGCCACGGACGCGCGTCCTCGATCTGCGCGGCGAGGCGATAGAGCGTCGCTTCATCGGAGTAGCGCCCGGTGAACATCATGCCGATGGGAAGCCCGGTCGAAGACTTGCCCATGGGCAGCGACAGCGAAGGCTGTCCGGTGATGTTGAACGGCGGCGTATAGCCGAACACGAAGGACTGGCGGCGGTTGAACTCCTTCGGATCGACATTCACCGGATCGAGATGGCCGATCTCGGGCGGCGGCGCCAGCGTGACGGGATTGAGCATCACGTCGAAGTCCCGCCACAGCGCGATGATCTGGCGCGAGATCAGGCGCATGTCCTGAAGCCCCTGCGCCACCTGCGCGCCGCTGAGTTTCTTGGCGCTTTTCCAACTCACCAGCGCCAGCGGCTCCAGATCGTCGGGATTGGGTTCGCCCAGCTTGGCGATCAGCTCTTCCATATTGGCGGCCATCATGCCGCCCGACACCATGCCTTGCGCGCGGTAAAGCCGCCGCCAGTCGATCGGCAGCTTGGGAAGCGCGATCATGGTGTGGCCGAGTTCGCCGAGCAGCTTCACGGTGTCGTCGAACACCTTCTGCACATCGCCGGTCGGGTTGATGCCGCGCGGCACTTCGGTGGAGAAGGCGATGCGCAGCTTGCCCGGCGGCGTCTGGATCTCATCCAGATAAGGCCGCGCCTTCGGCGGCGGCGCATAAGGCGAGTCATCTTCAGGATAGCCGGTCGCGTCCAGCATCGCCGCGCTGTCGCGCACGCTGCGGGTCAGAACGTGATCGCAGATCAGGCCATGCGCCCGTCCGCGATCGTCCGGTCCGCCCGGATTGCGGAACTGCGTCGGCTTCATGCCCACAAGGCCGCATTGCGCGGAGGGAATGCGGATGGAGCCAAGCCCATCGGAGCCATGCGCCATCGGCACCATGCCGCTCGCGACCGACGCCGCCGCGCCGCCGGACGATCCGCCGGAGGAATGATTGGGATTCCACGGATTGCGGCAGATGCCGAGATGCCGTCCCTCGGTTGTCCCCGGAATGCCGAACTCCGGGGTGTTGGTCTTGCCGAAGATCACCACGCCCGATGCGCGATAGCGCTTCGTCAGTTCCGCGTCGCTCTCGCTGACATTGTTGCGCAGATAGTGCGAGCCGTTCGTCATCGGCCATCCGGCGACGGCCATGCTGATGTCCTTGATCAGGAACGGCACGCCCTTGAACGGCCCATCCGGCAGCTTGCTCTCCGCCGTCTTCTTCGCCTCGTCATAGCCTTTATAGACGACGGCGTTCACCTTCGGATTGTGCCGCTCCACCCGCGCGATGGCTTCGTCCAGCAATTCGCGCGGCGAGACGTCTTTCTTGCGAACCAGATGCGCGAGTCCGGTTGCGTCGTATTGATCGTATTCCGCGAATGCCATGGCCGTATCCTCAGAGTTGCGGACGCTTGTCGAACCAGGGCGCCGCCTGCTCGATCTGCGCCGCCAGTTGCAGAAGCAGCATCTCGTTGCCGTTGCGCGCCACGAACTGCACGCCGATGGGCAGGTTGTCGGCATTCCAGTGCAGCGGCAGATTGATCGCCGGCTGGCCGGTCGCGTTCTGCGTCGCGGTGAACGGCACATAATCGATGATCGGTGCGAACGCGGTGCGGATGTCCCGTTCATCGACATTGATGGTGCCGATGGCAAGCGGGGGCCGCGCCAGAGTCGGCGTCAGCCAGGCGTCATAGGTCTCGTGCTGCTTCGCCATCACGCGGGCCATGCGATACATCGTCTGCTGCGCCCAGATCTGCTGGATCGCCGGAACGGACTTGCCCTGCTCATAGAGCGAAAGCGTCAGCCCTTCCAGATTGTCGAGCGACGGCGTCTGTCCCGTCATCCGCGCGAGCGTTTCCACGCCGTAGCCTGTCGCCGTCGCCCACAGCGTCATGAACGCCATGGTGTTCTCTTCGGTGTTCACCTGCGGCCTGGCTTCTTCGGTGATGTGGCCGAGGTCCTCGCAGATTTTCACCGCCTTGCGCACCGCCGCTTCCACATCCGGGTGGAACGGCTGCCCCTGATAGTTCTTGTAGGACACGGCAATCTTCAGCCGCTTGGGCGCAGTCTTGATGCCTTCCAGATAGGAGCCTTGCGGCGCCGGCGCGAAATAGGGATCGCCATAGTCAGGCGCGCAGGACAGGTCGAGCATGGCCGCGGTATCGCGCACGCTGCGCGTCACGCAATTGTCCACGCTCAAACCCGACGTGGAATCCGAGGCGTCCGGCCCCTGCGTGATGCGACCGCGCGAAACCTTCAGCCCCACAAGGCCGCAGCAGGCCGCGGGTATGCGGATCGATCCGCCGCCGTCGGTGGCATGTGCCAGCGGCACGATACCGGCGGCGACCGAAGCGGCCGATCCGCCGGACGATCCGCCCGGCGTGTGGTTGGTGTTCCAGGGATTGCGCGCCGGTCCGTAGAGCTTGGATTCCGAGACGGGCAGAATGCCGAACTCCGGCACATTGGTTTTGCCGAGCGGGATTAGTCCGGCTTCGCGATAGCGGCTCACCAGCGTGGAATCGTGATCGGCGGGAACGGGCGGCACCATGCGCGATCCGCTGCGCGTCGGCATGCCCACCGCGCCGGCCCGCATGTCCTTCAGCAACATGGGCACGCCGCTGAACGCACCGTTCGCCACGTTCTTTTTCGCGGCATCGCGCGCGGCATCAAAGGCTTTGAAGATGATGGCGTTGAGCTTGGAATTGTGCCGCTCGGCGCGCGCGATGGCTTCGTCCACCAGTTCGAGCGCGGAAATCTTCTTTTGCTTTACGAGTTCGGCCAGGCCCAACCCGTCATATTTCTCATATTCGGCAAACGCCATGCTCTTACACCTTTATGTTGTCGTAGCGATGCGCCCACGGCGCGGCCTTCTCGATGGACGCCGCGAGCCGCAAGAGGCCTTCCTCGTCGCCGAAGCGGCCGACGAACTGGACGCCGATCGGCAGGTTTTCCTTGTTCCAATAGAGCGGCAGATTGATCGCCGGCTGGCCCGTCGCGTTCTGCATCGCCGTGAACGGCACATAGTCGATCTGCGCTCCGAAGGACTTCGAGACATCCCGCTCGTTCATGTCGAAGAAACCGAGCTTCACCGGCGGCGCGCCCAGCGTCGGTGAAATCCACATGTCGTATGTCTCGTGGAAGCGCGCCGCGGCTCGCCCGGCGAGTTGCAGTTGCGCCTTGGCGCCGATGAATTCGCTGGCGGTGACGCGCTTGCCCTGCTCGTAAAGGCCCCAGGTGACGCCTTCGAAATCGTTTTCCGTCGGCTTGCGCTGGGTGAGCATGGCAATCGTATCGATGCCATTGGCAAGACCGGCGCCCCACAACGCCATAAAGGCGGGGATCAGAACGGACTGATCCATATCCGGCGAGGCTTCTTCGACTTCGTGGCCGAGGTCGCGGCAGATTTTGGCGGCGTGTTTCACGGCGGCAAGGCAATCGGGATGGAAGGCGCCGCCGTCGAGCTTTTTGGTGGCAAACGCGATCCGCAGCTTTTTCGGCTTGCGCTTCATCGCCGCGAGATAGGATTTGGGTTGCGGCGGCGCCCAATAGGGATCGCCCGGCACAGGACCCGCCGTGGCATCGAGAGCGGCGGCCGTATCGCGCACGCTTCGGGAAACGACGAGATCGGTGGCAAGCCCTTCGAGAAATTCGCCGAAATCGGGCGCGTTGCTCATGCGCCCGCGCGTCGGCTTCAATCCCACAAGGCCGCAGGCCGACGCGGGAATGCGGATGGAGCCGCCGCCGTCATTGGCATGGGCCATCGGAACGATGCCGCCAGCAACCGCGGCGGCCGATCCGCCCGACGATCCGCCTGTCGAGTGATCGAGATTCCAGGGATTGTGCGCGGCGCCGTAGAGCTTCGGCTCCGTGGTCGCGACGATGCCGAACTCCGGCACATTCGTCTTGCCGAACGGCACAAGGCCTGCCGCCAGAAAGCGCTCCACCAGAAGAGAATTGTGCGGCCACGGCATCGCGGGCATGAAGGCCGAGGCTTGCCGCGTGGGCATCGTCGTCGTGAGCGCGAAGATGTCCTTCAGCAGGAAAGGAACACCCGCGAAGGGCCCGCGCAGCTTTGCCTTCGCGCGGCTGCGGGCGTTGTCGTAATCCTTGTAGACGATCGCATTCAGCTTGGGGTTGAGCTTTTCGGCGCGCGAGATTGCCTCTTCCAGAAGTTCGGAGGGCTTTACCTTCTTTTTGGCCACCAGCGCGGCCAAGCCCAGCGCGTCGTATTTGCCATATTCGGAGATTGCCATGTCCCGTCCCAGTTTTCTTTTGACCTTAACGGCGGGCTGACAGACTGTCACGGTCGATGGATTAACCGTCATACCGTCGTAAGCCGGTTCGCGGGTAGCAAGGTGGGGTGAGGCCGCTATACTGGCCCACGAAGGGAAAATAACGATGCGGGTATCGGTCGGCGACACGATTTTGCGCGCCTGGGGTTTTGCGGGCCGCAAGGTTTTACCGCTGGTCGGCGCCGGTTGGCTCACGGCCGCGTTTTACGCAGCGGCGCTGGCCTATTTCCTCGACCACCTGAGCGCCGCGATGCTGGTGTTTCCCCGTCCCGATCCCGGCAGCTTCAACAATTTCGCGCTGTTCTACATGTTCTGCATCGTGCTGGTGACGGCGCTCGCCAATGCCGTGATGGCCGTGCCGATGTTGCGCGAAGCCTTTGCACCGGGCGGAGAGTGGAAGACCGCTTACTTTTCCGTCGCCTTTCGGGAATGGGCCCTCTTTTCCAACACGCTGCTTCTCTACCTCCTCATCATCGGTATCGTCTCCGCGATTGCCTTTGCGGGGAGCGTGGGCATCGCGGTTTCCCTGCCGATGATCGGCAACGGTGGCATCTGGCAGGGCATTTCGCTCGCGCCGGTGATGGCGGGTGTTCTGACGATCGTGGCGATTGCCGCAGGGCTTTTTCTTGCCACCCGCTTTGGGTTCTTCCTGGCAACGACCGCAATCGTGGATGCACCGGCGCGCCTGCTGCATGCATGGAGCCTTAGCCGCGGCAGTTTCTGGCGCATCCTGGGGCTGGGGCTTGGCTTGATCGTGCCGATCCTTGTGGTGGCTGTTGGGGCCATCTGGGCGCTCTGCGGGGCATCCTTCGGCGATGCGATGGGAGCGCTGCTTTCCGCGCCGCACGACAACACCGCCTTGTTCCAGATAATTCACGATCATGCCGGCGGCATTGCGGTCGTCTGTGCCATCGCGCTGCTGGTTCTCAATGCGATCTTCGCGGGCGCGTCCGAAATCGCATATGCGCGCGTCGAGCGCAGCGAGGCTCCAGCCAACGAATTTGTCGGAATGGCCGAGCCGGCTTACGCGATGGCGGCACCCGTCCGCCGGAGTGATGATAAGGACCGGCTTGAACCGAAGTTTGCGGGTGCGGAAGCGCTCGCCAGACGTGCCGAAATGCCAGCCGCATCAGCGGAAACGGCTGTTGCGGCTCCTATGATCGATGATGCCCAGCCAGCCG